>JBPCWY010000237.1:0-4683 GCA_051009035.1 Gammaproteobacteria bacterium | reverse complement strand
AAAGGAGCAAATTGTTATGCCTAAAATGACCCCCAGCGAAGCATTTGTGGAAACCCTCGCCGCTTACGGCGTGCGCGATGTTTTCGGTATTGTCGGCTCGGCTTATATGGATGCGCTGGATATTTTTCCCGCCGCCGGAATCCGCTTTATTTCCACCGTCCACGAACAGGGCGCGGCGCACATGGCGGACGGCTACGCCCGTGCGGGCGGCAAACACGGCGTTTGCATCGCGCAAAACGGACCGGGTATTACCAATTTTGTAACCGCCATCGCCGCCGCTTATTGGGCGCATTCGCCGGTTGTCGCCATTACGCCCGAAAGCGGCAGCATGGGAATGGGACTCGGCGGGTTTCAAGAAACCGAGCAAATACCGATTTTTTCCAAGATTACGAAGTTTCAGGCGCATGTCCCGCGTCCGGAGCGCATCGCCGAAATGACCGGGCGCTGTTTTGAATATGCCATGGCGGAGCGCGGTCCGGCGCAACTTAATATTCCGCGCGATTATTTTTACGGCGAAGCCGATTACGCCATTCCGCGCCCGCGCAAAATTTCCGCCGGGGCGGGCGGCGCGGAATCCCTGCGCGAAGCCGCGAAACTTTTGGCGGGGGCGAAGTTTCCGGTGATTATTTCCGGCGGGGGCGTTGTGTTTGCCGGGGGCGTAGATTCCTGCAAAGCGCTCGCCGAAAAACTGCATGCGCCGGTGGTGAACAGTTATTTGCATAACGATTCTTTTCCGTGCAACCATCCGCTGTGGGCGGGACCGCTGGGTTATCAGGGTTCCAAAGCGGGCATGAAATTGTTGTCGCGGGCGGATGTCGTGCTGGCGCTCGGCACGCGGCTCGGACCTTTTGGGACTTTGCCGCAATACGGCATTGAGTATTGGCCCAAAAAAGCGAAATTGATTCAAGTGGATTCCGACCACCGGATGCTTGGTCTAACCCGTCCTGCGACGGTGGCGGTTTGCGGGGATGCGCGCGCCGCGGCGGACGCGATTCTTGCGCTGTTAAAAAAGGAGAAGATTTCCGGCGGCGAAGCGCGGCGCAAAATTATCGCCAAAGAAAAAGCGGCGTGGGAATCGGAGCTGGACGGCTGGGCGCACGAAACGGACGCGTGGAGCAAAAAGGTCATGAAAAAAGACGGGCGCATGCATCCGCGGCAAATGCTGCGCGAGTTGGAAAAAGCGATGCCGAAAAACGCGATGGTGACGACCGACATCGGCAATATTTGTTCGGTGTCCAACAGTTATTTGCGTTTTACGCGTCCCGGCAGTTTTTTCGCGGCGATGAGTTTCGGCAATTGCGGCTACGCTTTTCCGACCGCCATGGGCGCAAAAGTCGCCGCGCCGGAGCGTCCGGCGGTGGCATATGTCGGGGACGGCGCATGGGGAATGAGTTTCGGCGAAATCCTAACCTGCGTGCGCGAAAATATTCCGGTTACCGCGGTCGTGTTTAACAACCGGCAATGGGGCGCGGAAAAGAAAAACCAGGTGGATTTTTACGGCAACCGTTTTTTGGGCGTCAATTTGGACGCGCCCGAATCGGCGGATTTTACCGCCATCGCCAAAGCGATGGGCGCGGAAGGGCGGCGCGTGGAACATTTGGGCGATGTCGGCGAAGCGTTGGAAAAAGCGTGCGATGCGCAAAAACGGGGCAAAACGACGATTTTGGAAATGTGCGTCACCCGCGAATTGGGCGACCCTTTCCGCCGCGATGCGCTCAAAAAACCCGTCCGCATGCTGCCGAAATACCGGAAATATGCGTAAAGAAAATTCGTCCGCCGCCGCGTTTTTGGCGAAGTATTTGCGCGCTTTTTCGGTATGGCGATAAAATCAATCCCCGCCGTTTTTTAAACGGCGGGGATTTTTCCGCGGAAATTTCGCGGCATGTATTTCGGCGGAATATATTTTAGGCGGCGGATATTTTTATCCGCAAAACCGGCGCGTTATAAATCAAATTAAATCAGATTAAATTAAACGCGGATTAACGCGCGATTAAAAACCAGCGCGTTAATGACGAGTCCGGCATGCGGTTTACGATTTTGGCGAAAACAAACATGACGGCGAATGCAAAAATGATTCGCCCGAATAAAACGCCGGAAATGTGCGCGCCGACTAACATCATCGCCAGCGTGTCTTCTATGACCGAATGGCAGAGGCAAAGCAATGCCAGCGCGCAAAGCATGTCGCGGCGGTTTATATCGCCGCGCTGCGATTCGCGGATTAACAACCCGCCGCCGTAGGATAATCCGAGCGTGATGCCGACGATGGTTATGGTTGATGCTTGCGCGCCGATTCCCATTTTGCGCAAAAACGGCGCGAGTAAAATAATTAAAACTTTTTCCGCATGCGTTTCTTTTAATATGCGGATAAAAATTACCAATAACAAAATTACCGCGTAAATTAACGCCCAATTTTTCGCCTGTCCGATAAGCCACGCGCCCCAGCCGGCGGCGGGGGGCGGGGGCGTAAAATGCAGCGTCGCCGGTTCTTGCAGCCATCCGCCGTATTGATAAACGGCGGCGAGAATCGCGCCGAAACAAAGCGCGCCGCCGATTCTTAACGCCAGCATCGCGCGCAATTTAACGCCCGCTTTTTGCGCGATGCGCAATTCCACCGGCAGGGCGTGCGCGGTTAATATTACCGCCGCCAAAGTCGTCGCTTGCGCGGAAGTTAATTCCAACTGCGTCCACAAAGACGCCAGCACGAGCATCGCCGCGTATAACTGCAAAAAAATCGCGGTCGCCCAAACAATCCCCGCTTGTCCGGGCAAATCCATCCACGACATTACCGGCGCGAGTATTTCTCCGGCGCGGGCGACAAAATTAAAATATTCGTCCAAAACGCGGATGGCGGCAATTAGCGGCAGCGATATTTTTAACAGCGTCCAATAAATCCGCGCGCTTTCGCGAAAGCATTCCCGCGCCGCGGCAAAATAGTTCATCCGGTTTTTATTCGGGCGGGGCGCGGTTTGCCGCCGCATGCAACGCCCAAACCAAAAGCCCGCCGGTAACGGCGGCGGCGGGGGGTTGCGGGCAATCCGCCGCGCCCACGGGCAAAACATCCGGCTGCAAAATAACTTTTACGCCCACCACACTTTCTTTCCACGGCCAAAGTTTTGGCAATGCGCCGAACATTACCCCGATTAAAAAAGCGGTCATGCCGTCATGAAAACGGCGCAACAAAAACAAAAGCAAGCGCGTAAATAACAACAACCCCGCGGCGCATCCGGCGGCAAAAACCAAAAGAATGGAAAATTGCGCGCCGCGCAATGCGTCCAAAATATGCCCGTATAAACCGAAAATTAATAAAATATAACTTCCGGAAATTCCCGGCAACAACATCGCGCAAATCGCCACGCCGCCGCCGATAAATATTGCGGGCAAAGACGGTTCCAATACCGGCGGCGCAAACGATACCGCGGCAAACGCAAACGCCGCGCCGCACATGCCCGCGGCAATATGCCGCCGTTGCGGCGTGCGCAACTGGCGCGCCGCGGCAAAGGCGGAAGCGACGACCAATCCGCAAAAAAACGCCAGCAATAAAGCGGCGTGTTCGCGCAAAAGATAATGCAATGCGCCGCCCAATAACAGGATGGCGGCGCCAATTCCGGCGAGCAGGACGGGCAAAAATGCGCCGCCGCCGCGCCGCCACGCCGCGGCAAAATCGCCTCGGAAAATTTCGGCAATCATGCGCGGGGACGAAAACGCGCCGAGTGCGGAAAGCAGCCGCCCGTAAATGCCGGTGATAAAAGCGACGGTGCCGCCGGAGACGCCGGGAACTAAGTCCGCCGCGCCCATGCACATGCCCCGCGCAAAAACGCCCGCATGCGCTTTGGCAAAATTAATACAGTTTAATAACGGCGGCATCGGCAAAAAACGCGCATCACCGCCGCATTATACTACGGATTGGCGCGGTTGGATTTTTGCGCGGACGGGGTAAAATCGCGTTATGGACATGCCCGCGGTGCGCCAATATTTATCCGCGCTGCAAACCCGCTTGGGCGGGGCGCTTGCGGCGGCGGACGGCGGCGCGTTTGCCGAAGACGCATGGGAAAGCGCGCTGGGGCGGGGGCGCGGTTTGCGCTTGGAAGACGGCGCGGTTTTTGAACGCGCCGGGATTAATTTTTCCGACATTTCCGGCGCGTCTTTGCCGCCGGCGGCGACCGCGCGGCGTCCGGAAATTGCCGGACAAAAATACTGCGCGGCGGGCGTTTCATTGGTGGCGCACCCGCGTAACCCGTATTGTCCGGCGGCGCATCTGAATGTCCGCGCTTTCGCCGCCGGAGATTCGTGGTGGTTTGGCGGCGGCATGGATTTAACTCCGCACTACGGTTTTGCGGAAGATTGCCGCCATTTTCACGCGGCGTGCAAAACCGCGCTGGACGCTTGCGATGCGTCTTTGTATCCGAAGTTTAAAAAACAGTGCGACGAATATTTTTATTTAAAACACCGGGACGAAATGCGCGGCATCGGCGGCGTATTTTTTGACGATTTTCGCGGGCGCGATTTTGCGGACGCGTTTGCCGTTGCGCGCGCGGTCGGGGACGCGTTTGCGGGGGCGTATATTCCGCTCGTGCAAAAACGCAAAGATACGCCCTACGGCGAACGGGAAACAATGTGGCAACAACTGCGGCGCGGGCGTTATGTAGAATTTAATTTAGTATACGACCGCGGCACATTATTCGG
>JBPCWY010000236.1:0-3759 GCA_051009035.1 Gammaproteobacteria bacterium | reverse complement strand
CCATATACAAACCCATGCCGTAAAACGCCATGTAATTTTTTTGGGACGCCAAAGACGCAAACGGGAGCGGCTGTTTTGGGTTGCAGTGGTAGCCGGGCGGATAAACGGCGTGCGGCACATAATATCCAATCATGCCGTATTGCATGCCCTCTTCGTAACCGGCGGGCAAATTGCGGAGAATCGCATCGCGCGCCGCTTCCAATACGGCGCGCCGCGGCTCGGGAAGCGCGGCGAGATATTCGGCGACGGTTGCGGCTTGGCTTTGCATGATTATAATTTTTGCATTATAATTTTTGCAAAAGGCGGCTCATTTGCCGCGCCGCGGGCGTGCGGTGTTGTCCGGTTTCGCCGTTAATTTCGCGCCGCAATTCTTCATCGTCCAGCGCGAGCAATTCGCCGAGCGCGTGCAACTCGCTTTCGGAAGGCGTTCCCGCCTGCCGCCAAAACTTGTCCAAAACCAAATCTAATTCTAAAACACCGCGCCGGCTTTGCCAACGCAACGCGTTTTCCAAAACCGCCGTCATACCGCCCGCCGCACCATAATATCTTTAATTTTGCCGATGGCTTTTGTCGGGTTTAACCCTTTCGGGCAAACATCAACGCAATTCATAATCGTGTGGCAGCGAAACAGGCGGTAAGGGTCTTCCAAATCGTCCAGCCGCGCATTTGTCGCCGTATCGCGGCTGTCGGCGATGAAGCGGTATGCTTGCAAAAGCCCGGCGGGACCGACAAATTTATCCGGATTCCACCAAAAAGACGGGCAGGAAGTGGAACAGCAAGCGCACAAAATGCATTCGTATAACCCGTCCAATTCGGCGCGCTCCGCCGGCGATTGCAAACGCTCCTGTTCCGGTGCGGGCGAATCATTCAGCAAATACGGCTTGACCGATTCGTATTGCCGGTAAAACTGGCTCATATCCACGACCAAGTCGCGAATGACGGGCAAGCCGGGCAACGGGCGGACTTTAATCGGCTCGCGCAAACCGGAAAGCGGCGTCGTGCAGGCGAGCGCGTTTTTGCCGTTGATATTGACGCCGTCCGAACCGCAAACGCCCTCGCGGCACGAGCGGCGGACGGTCAGGGAATCGTCTACATCCGATTTGATATACACGAGCGCGTCCAGCAGCATTTTCGCCGTTGGCGGCGGCGTAATGTCAAAATCCTGCATATACGGCTTGGCGTCCGTTTCGGGGTTGTAGCGGTAAATGGATAATCTCATCGGTTCTCCTTGTTGCGGCGATTTTACCATTTTGCCCCTCTTTTTTTGCAAATGTTGACAAAAAAACCGCCCCGCCCGATTTTCGCCTTTTTTGGCGCAATTGCGGTTTTCTTGGGTTTTTAATGGTAAAATACGCCGATTAACGCAGATTTGCGCTAATTTTTCAACCCACCCCACCGAAGGAAACGAGGAAAATTTATGTCCGAAATAGCGTTGCTTACCCCGGCAAATATATTGATTTTGTCCACGGTCGTATTGTCGCTCGTCTCGTTTGCGGCGGTCCGCCATTCCGCGCACCGCGAGGGTTTTTATTGCGGCTTGTCCGCCGAAGGCGCGCCCCCCGGATTATTGACGCTCGTCCTGTCGCAGGTGACGACATGGATTTTCGCCCGCTCGCTGTTAAATGCGGCGATTCTCGGTTTTTATTACGGGATTTGGGGGACGCTCGCCTACGCCGCCTATTATTTATCGTTTCTTACCGGCGGCGCAATTGTGGACAGTTTGCGCTTTCGCCACGGCGCGTCTTCGGTGCAGGAGTTTTTATCCGCCCGCTTCGGCGCCGCCGGGACGCGCTGTTATAACTTCGTCATCGGCGTCCGCCTCATCAGCGAAGTATTCGCCAACTTGCTGGTCATCGGCGTTTTGTTTGGCGCGGCGGGCGGCGCGGCTTACGCCGCCGCTATCATCGTTTTCGCCCTCGTCACTTTGGGCTACTCCGTCATCGGCGGCTTGCGCGCGTCATTAAATACGGACACCGTGCAAATGGCGCTTTTCGGCATCACGCTAACTTTGCTCGCCGCGGTCATGTTTTCGCACGAACAATTTATGACGCAAACCCTGCTGTTTAAGCCGTTTGATTTTTCGTCCCCCGGCGTCGTCCTCATCGCCGTTGCGTTTTTGCAAGTTTGGAGTTATCCGATGCACGACCCGGTGATGATGGACCGCGGCTTTTTGGCGGACCGCAAAACAACGCGCCGCAGTTTCATGCACGCCGGCTGGCTTTCGTTTGTCTGCATCTTCCTGTTCGGGCTGCTCGGCGTTTTCGCCGGCGCGGGCGCAAAAGAAGGCGAAGAAATGCAAGCCGCCCTAACCCGCCTGCTGGGCGAATGGCCGATGCTGCTGTTTTCATTGTCGCTCGTTATTTCGGCGATGTCTACTTTGGATTCCGCCCTCTCCTCGTCCGCCAAACTCGTCGTAGTAGACATGAAAAAACTCCCGCACACTTTGGCGTCCGGGCGCGCCGTCATGGCGTTGTTTATGCTGGCGGGGTTGCTGATGGTATTTTTAGGAAGCAAAGATTTATTCAGCGCGGTAGCGGTAAGCGGCACGGCGTCCATGTATCTCGCGCCGGTAATTTTCTTTTGTTTATGGGGCGGCGCGCGCGACATCCCAAAATGGAGTTATTTAACTTCCTTCGCCGCCGCAATGTTCGGCGCGGCGTTATACTTCACCGAAACGGCGGGCTATTCGGACTTAATAACCCCCTTCACCGGCATAGAACACAAATACAGCAAACTCCTATTAATCTGCATAGCAGTATTAACAACGGGATGCGGCGCATTCGCCGCGGGAAAATTCCTCGCCGGCAAAGCGCAAGCAGGCGCGCGGGGTTAATATTGCCGGAGTCAATCTAAAACACCGCAATACTACTCCGCATATTGGATTTGACGGAAACCTTCTTTCTCCATACATGCATTGATTAATTCATCTCGCTCGGCTCGGGATTCAAATTTTTGAATCCCTACTTCATATTTGCATTGGGCGTGATAAGTTCTCGCGTCGTCATAAGTGAACCCGTTTTTCCCCCAATAGGTAAATGTCCTAACAGTCGGCGCAGGCGCGCCGCTTCCTAATATGGAAGCAATCCCAATTCCATAAAGTGCTGAAATACAAATTATTTTACCAACATTTTTCATTTTTTAACTCCTTTTTAATAAGCAAGAAATAACAATAAAGGCGCAAACGCTGCCTACAAACGCCGCCAAAATATCGTACAAATCAAAAGCCCCGCCCCACCCGAAATTTGGCGAGAATAATTGCACACATTCAAATGCGACATTAATGAAGCCCCAAGAAATGCAAACATTCCGTATATGGCTGTCATTTTTCCATACAAACGCCGAGGTCATTAAGGCAAAACCAAAAACATGAATAAAACTGGGAAAGAAAGGGATAAAATCAGCGTAATGCGGGCGGTTTGCCACATTGAAAATATTAAGAAACAGCGCCGATTCGGGCTGTCTAAATTCAATATAATAAGCGACGCCCAGCAACAATGCCGCTACCCCCGCAACGAAAGCGAGAACAGGCGATGAACTAACCCTCATTTTTTCATTGCAAAAATGTTTTTTTGCATGATGCGGAGTCAGTTCATTACCATTGCTAAACTTAAAAATTTTTAACATCAACATTATCAATAAGTCCGCTTTTTCGGCGGAAAAGTTTCCACGGTCAGCGGTTTGTCCTGCACCGGGCGGTAGTCCAGACGGTCGCCTTCGGAAAAATATAGCGTGTGGCGAATCCAGTTCGCGTCGTCGCGT
>JBPCWY010000235.1:0-2986 GCA_051009035.1 Gammaproteobacteria bacterium | reverse complement strand
AAATATGGAACGCGGCGCGTTTTGTATTGGGCGCGTGCGAAGATTATTCCGCCGCGGAAAAATGCGCGCCGCCGTCCGCCGCGGATGCATGGATTGTCAGCCGCCTGCAACGGACCGAAACGGCGGTGTCGGACGCGCTGGATATTTACCGTTTTGATTTGGCGGCGTCCGCATTGCACCATTTTCTGTGGAACGAATATTGCGACTGGTATTTGGAAATCGCCAAAATCACATTGCGCGGCGAAACCCCCGCCTGCCGCCGCGCCCAGCAAACTTTAATTTTAGTATTGGAATCCGCGCTGCGCCTGTTGCATCCGCTGATGCCGTTTATCACCGAAGAGTTATGGGAAAAAATCGCGCCGCTTGCCGGCGTAAGCGGCGAAGTTTCAATTATGCGCGCACCGTGGCCGCAAGCGCAAGCGGAAAAAATAAACGAAAACGCGGAAGCGGAGATGGCGAAATTAACGGCGGCGGCGGCGGCGTGCCGCAAACTGCGCGCCGAATTGGGCGCGCCGCCCGCATCCAAACCCGCGTTGTTAGTTTGCGGCGAAGATGCGGCGTTTGCGCCGCACGCCGCGGCGTTGTTAAAATTATGCGGTTTTGCCGAATTTGAAATGCGCCGCGAATTGCCGCCGGACATGCCCCAAACGGCGGCGGCGGGTTTTGTTTTTGCGCTGGATTTGCGCGCCGAAAAATCGGAAACGCGCGCGCGCGTAGAAAAGCAGCTGCAAAAAGCGGAAAGCGATGCGGCGGCATTGCAAAAAACATTAACCAACGAATCATTCACGGCGCGCGCCCCGGCGGAAGTCGTGGAAAAGAAACGCGCGCGCCTCGCCGCCGCCCAAAAAGAATCCGCCGCCGCCCGCGCCCTTTTGGAAAAATTGGGGGGATAAATTATGCCGTGCTTTTTCCCCGATAGCGGAACTTTGTTTAAGTTGCTGGACCTTAACGAGGCCGCGGTGATTAGCGGCAGTTTGGCAAAAATCTTCGGAAAGAAATTAATTGATTCTAAAACTATAAAGAATAGGGTTTCCGGAAAACATGAACCGCAGTGGACGCTTCTGGAAAATTTGAACAGATTCAAAATTCAAGAGCCCGGTAAAATTGAACAAGCAAAAAAAATTATGGCAATGACGGGCGAAGTATACGGGCCCGATGCCGTCCGCGTGAACCGCACAATTGTTGCATTGTATGTTTTGGCGAAAAATTTGCAACGGCCCGGTGAGAATTACTCAGCGAATGTTATTCATGATATTGTCAAACGCGAAAAGCAGTTGGAACAATTTATTGGTGCCCGCGATTGGATGAGCGTAAGAGATAATCTTTCCGGCGACATGCTTGCCGGAAAGATTTTACGCGCCAGTGAAATGGAATTATTGCGGAAATCGAATGATGACAATAGTTTTGGCGTTTCGCTTGCGCCCTTGCGCTTGAAAATGCCGTTATATGTTGCCGCCGCATTTGAGGTGGAATGCTTTGCCGGCTGTGATAGAGAGGTTTCATGCCAAATTGCGGGCGGAAAAAAAGGCGCGGTGGGCGTGTTTTTTGAGATTTTGGTTAAAAATCTTAAATGTAAGAAAATAGAATTTGTCCGAGATTACATGATTAACAAAACAAGTAAGGAAGAAGATTCTAATGTTAGGAAACTTCGCCGCTGGATCAAAGGGAAAAGCGTTCCCAGCCATGGCGTTGTTTTAGATATTATCCGCGCAATTTCTAAAAATGACAACGTAGACGACTATATCTGCGGTCGTATCATGTTTTTATTTTCCATTGCCGTTTATTCCGTTAATATGGAAAAAGAGATAGAGAGTAAATTGTCGCTAAACATTAATTGGGAAAATGAATATCGGCGGTTTTTAGAAATGCATGCCGCGCGGATAGAAAAACAGAGCCGGTCTGATTGACCGGCTCTGTTAGCGGACTACGCGATTCAAGCGTTATTTGCATGCTCCCGGAACCCGGCAGGCGCAACTGCTGGGGACATGGCAAGAATGCCCGCCGCATCTGGCGGCGCTTGCAAGTTCCTTTTTGTTTGGCGATATATCATCCTGACTTATGCAACAACCGTCGCCGGTGCATTTAGGGTCTTCATCGCTGCAATTTGCCGCACGGAGGGAATCGCCGCCGTTAAACTTGGGCGGTTTTTCCCCGAACAAATTCTCGTAGAGCGAATTTGTTTCGTGAAAAGCGGTATTTAACGCTTGTTGGTCGTCATCCCCGTAAATTCCGAAATACGGAAAATGGTGCATGAACCGCCCGAATAACGCATGGCAATCGCGGGCATATGCCTCAGTATCAAGGATATGCGCATGCCAGAAACTATCCGTTAATTTAGACGGAACTAAACTAATTTTTGGGTGTTTCATTTTAAGCGTGAGGAATCGGCGGTATTCCCGCTCCGCCAAATCGCACATGTCCGGCGACATTGCCGCTTCCGAAGAATGCGCCAATTTCCATTTTAACCGCTCAAAGTCCAAGGCGGCGACTTTGGGGTGAATGCCCCGAAGCCGGAGGTTTGCGGGGTTAGTAGGCATAAATGCCCGGTTTTCTTGATGTACTATCATGATAGTGCTCCATGATTTCGGGATGTCCCTTCCCGTAGGGTCGGCGGGGTCTCCCGCCTGCGAGAATTGTATAATCATTTTTCGCCCAAAAAAGGGACATTTGGTGGAAAAATGAGCGTATTCGGCGATTTTTCGCGGCGGGTTAAAAAAACGCCGTTTTGGGGTAATATTGGCGGGAGGCATTATGGAAACCGTCCAGCATCGGAATTTTTTTGACAGCCGCGACAAGTATTTGTCGTTTGTGCATGCGACCGACGAAAAAGTGAAAACTGCTTTTTATTTGGCGCGGCAGATCGGCGCGCCGCCGCCCGATGCGCCTTATTATGTTTTGGACGCGGGGGCGGGCGAGGGCACCGTGATTTCCACTTTTCTTACCGCGCTGCATAAAAAAATTCCGCGCGCGCCGGTCGCCGTTGCGG
>JBPCWY010000234.1:0-2664 GCA_051009035.1 Gammaproteobacteria bacterium | reverse complement strand
AATCCCGAAACGCTGAAACCATGCCGCGTGCAGGAGAGCATTTTTGCCGCCGTCACGGTTACGATGGTTCCCCTTTCCGAATCGTGCGAATTTTATCTCAACCCCAATTTGGAAAAAATTAACGCCCAATACGCTTACGAACAGGGATATTACGGGCAGGGCGTCACCGTCGTATTGCCCTGGACCGGCGATTACCAAATCCGCAAAACGCATGAAGAATTGAACGACAATATTGTGGACGAAGCCGAAGTGATCGGCACTCCCAACACGCGATTTACGATTTTGGCGCAATTCGGCGAAGCAGGGGAAAACCTCGGCATCGCGGAAACGGCGATGGGTATGGCGGGGATTATCGCCGGAGAACGAAACGGAATCGGCGCGCACGGCGTCGCTCCGGAGGCGAAAATTCTTTTCGTCAACAACGACCGCTTTCAATACGGCGCGGAATCGCCGCTGTTGAACGAAGATTATCCGATTATCTATGCGGACGGACTCGGCAACGGCGGTTTTGCCGGCGATTACCGCATCAGCGATTTTTATCTCGTTGCGCGGCATGTGCTTTACGAAGGGACGCGCTACCTTACGCCGTATATCGGGCTGCATCCGTTTATGTATAACTACGACCCGCAACCCGCAACGCCGTTTATCCCCGGCGCAGTGCCGGAAACGCAAACCCTGCAACAGCAGGCGGACCAATTTGCCGGCAACTATGTCCGGGATAAAGATGTGGTTTATGTCATGTCCAACGGACTCGGCGGCTTGAAAAGCGACGGCAACATTCTTATGTTAGACCCCGTAGCTCGCGAATATCTCACCCTTGCCGTTTCCGCTTTTGTTAGCGGCGCGGAATTTGAAGGCGTAGGATTTGCGCGCGATTTAATCACAACATCGTTTTCGTCTTTTGGCGGAGACGCGCGCGCCGCGCTTTTTCCGACCGTGCGCCCCGATTTGGCGGACAATATTTTAATGGCGATACCGAACCCCGACCGCTGGCAGCCCAGTGCATGCGGGACGGCGATGGAATGGTGCGTTACCGCGCCGTTTTACGGCGTCCGTCCGAGCCGCTACGACGATACCGCTTTTGATGTCGCCTACGCCGAAGCGTCCGCCGCCTACGCCATGGGCGCGCTTGCCGTTTTGCAAAGCGCCGCGCCGAATATGGATATAACCGCCCTGAATATGATTTTGCTTTCCACGGCGGTGGACATGGGTGATGCGGGCATAGACGATATTTACGGACACGGCATGATTAATCTTTCCGCCGCCGTTTCCATGGTCATGGAAGCCGAAATCCCCAATACCGGCGCGCCAAATCCGGGACCGGAAGCGCCAAGCATCGCCTCGTTGCCCGCTACTCCGCTGGCGGAATTGCGCGGATATTTGCCGCAAGGTTTCGGGCATTTGCAAAACCGCTTGTCCGCGGTAGAAGTCGCCGTGCGGCTGGACGAAGGATGGTATTACAACATGCCGCTTTCCGATATTGTCGGCGCGGGCGCGGATTCTCCTCCGCCGCTGGGCAGGGCGGCGGGCGATATGTTTTTGGAAGAAGTTAACCCGCAAAGCCGCGGCTTGCAAATGTTCGGCGATTCCGCCGGACGGCATGCCGGTTTGCGCTGGAGCGGGCGCGTTTTCAATTCTTCCAACGCGTTTGCCGAAACCGATTCCGAAACTTTCGGCGGCATCGGCGTTTTGGCGGAAGTGTCGCATTACGCCGAAGACGATGCCGCAATCGGCGCGGATTTTGGCGCATTAGGCGCAACATCGGCAAAAACCAACAAAGGCAAAGTCCGCTTGCACGGCGCATTCATGCCCGGCGCGCGCGTCTTCGGCGAATACGCCTACGATGACATCCGCGCCAACGCGGAAGGCGGCGGTTTTATTTCCGATATTCGCGGCGCGCGCGCGGACGGCTGGACGGCGGGAATGGAGTTTGGCGGCATTTATCGCGCCAACGACCGCCTGCGTTTTTCGGCGCGCCAACAAACCGCAATTCGCGGCGGCGAAATGGTATTGCGTTATGCGCATGCCACGGGCGATATGCGCGACACCTTGCTCGGCAAAGGAGAACAAACTCTCGCCGTGCAAGAAACATCAATCCCGCTCGCGCGCGAATGGGAAGTCGTTTACGCCCTCGGTTACGCGCAAGAATCCGGCGAAAAATGGCAATGGTCTGCGGCGGCGGAATACGACCCCTCCCGCAACCGAGGCGCCCTCTCCGCCGAATGGCGCATAAGATTTTAACCGCCAATTAATTAAAAAAATAAATTAAACCTCGTCCCTACGCTCCAGCGTTGGGACGCATACCGGCGGCGTCCCCGCCGCCCTCCGGCGTTTGCGGCGGAATTGGCAAATGCCGCAAGCCGCTTAATTTCCCCCCCCCGCCGTCGTTCCGGCGAAAGCCGGAATCCAGCGTCTTATAACGAATTAAAATTCTGGATTCCGGCTTTCGCCGGAACGACGGCATTTGGAGGGATGTGGGCGGCTTGCGGTTTTGGGGGAATTGCGGCGCGGGATGAAAAGGGGGCGGGAAAATTTAATTTATAAATCTAATGCTAAATCTGCGGGGATGGCGAAACCTATTCCTTCTACATCTTCTTCCGCTATTTTGGCGGTTAATATTCCTATTAAATTGCCTTCGGAATCAAACAAGCCGCCGCCCGACGA
>JBPCWY010000233.1:0-20799 GCA_051009035.1 Gammaproteobacteria bacterium | reverse complement strand
AAATATTGCCTAACATTAAAAACCGCGGCGGGCGGGGCGAAAACGCGCCGTTTATTTTGCGCGTTTTTTTCGCCGTTTGGGTTTGGGGAGCGATATTAATCCCGCAAAAATAATCAATCCTCCGCCGATGCATAAGCGCAAGGTCGGCGGCGTCCCCCATAATATCCACGCGTAAAACGCCGCCCACAGCAACATCGTATGCTGGGTCGGAATGACCGCGCCCATTCGCGCGTTACGGTAGGCGGAGATGGACAGCCATTGCCCGACCGCGCCCAGCACGCCGAGCAGTAAAAATAAAGCCGCGTCCCGCCCGTCCGGCGCGCGCCATACCTCGGGCAAAAACGCCAGCGACAAAGACGCCAGCGCCGCGCTGCTGTAAAATAAAATGCCGAGCGAAGACAAAGACGCGCCCAACGCGCGCGTAATGGTGATGCTTAACGCCCACATCAGCGCGCCGAATAAAAGCAAAAGCGCGGCGGGCAAATCAATCGGCGAATCGGCGGACGGGGCGGTAACAACGGCGACCCCGGCAAGCCCCGCCGCCACCGCCAGCCAGTCCGTCCATGACGATTTTTCGCCCAACAACGGACCGGACAATGCCGCCGCAAAAACAAACACGGTCAATCCCAAACAAGTATAAACCGCCAAATCCAGCCGCGCCAGCGCGATGTAATAACATAAATTGGCGGCGAGCGCGCAAACCACGCGGGCGGCGGCGAGCGCCGGTTTTTGCGGGCGCAACAACGCCGCGCCGTCCGCGCGCGCCAGCAATGCAACGCCCAACAACGCGCCCAGCGCGGCGCGCGCAAAAATGATTTGCATGATGTGGTAGTCGCCGGATAAAAATTTAATCGCCGCGTCCTGCGACGACAGGCAAAACGCCGCGCCCAGTCCCAAACCGAAACCGCGCCATGGAAAATGCGCGCGATGCCCGTCCGCGCCCGCCGAAAGTTGCGTTTTCACCATGCGCCGCCATTATACGCCGCGCGCATTCGCGCGGCAAAATTGTTATAATGGCGCGCCATGCATTTTCGTTTTCGCAAACTGGGCGGCGCGCTTGCCATGCGCGGCGAAGACGCCGCGGTGCTGGCGGTCGCCGCGGTTGCGGCGTATTTGATTTTTTGGAATTTGGATTACGCCGCACTGTGGCACGACGAAGCGGTAAACGCGATTATGGCGCGCGCGCTGGCGGAAACCGGCGGATTATCCGGCTGGAACGGGCGCAATTTATTTTTCGGCATCGGCGCGGACGGCTCCGGCATTAACCGCGATTTAACCATCACCGCCTATCCGCCCTGGCCCGCGTTTCCCAGCGCCCTCGGCATTTTATTTTTTGGCGGCGGCGAATTCGCCCTGCGTTTTCCGCATGCGCTGGCGGGCGCGCTGTGCCTGCCCGTGTTTTGGATTTTGTTGCGGGATAATTTTCCTTCGCGCCCGCGTTTGCGATTGCTGGCGTTTACCCTTTTCGCGCTGTCGCCGATTGTCATTTTATACATGCGGCAGGGGCGGTATTATCCGGACGCGATGCTGTTTACGCTGTTGTCGTTTTATTGTTATCTGGCGTATTTTCGCGGCGGAAAAAGAAAGTGGCTCGCCGCGCTGGCGCTTTTGACCGTGTTAAATTTTCTCAACCACTTCGCCGCCGGTTTCGCCGCCGCCGCCGCGCTCGCCGTTTGGCATGTCATTTATTATTGGCGCGAAACAACGCGGACGCAATGGCTGGAAATGGCGGCGGCGGGCGCGTTTGCCGCGGCGTGCTGCGCCGGATATTTATTTTGGGCGGGGGTTTTCGGCGGCGATTCCGCGCTGGAATACGGCGCGGATTCCTACCGGACGCCGCCTTTGCAACGCCGCCTTTTATTGTTATATTATTACTTTCGCGATTCGGTGCGCACCGGCTGGGTTCCTTTTTGGGTTGCGGCATGGTGGGCATGGCATCTTACCCGCCGGTTGCGTTTTTCCCTCAAACAAAAATCAGACGAAACAAACGAAACCTTAAACGCGCCGGGCAATTCCGCAAACGCGGCGTTGTCCCAAAAAAATAAAAATGCGCCGGACAATTCCGAACATAAAATATTAAACCAAAACGAAACCGCGTTGCGCGAAAATATTAAAGATATTGAAGAAGAGCCGGGCGGCGAAACGGCGCGCCGCTGGGCGGTATTTGGCGTATTAATAGTCGCAATTTCCGCGCTCATTTCGGTGCAGCCGGTATACCGGCACCATATCGCCGACATGCGTTATCTGATTCCGGCGTTGCCTTTTGCGCTTTTTATAACCGCCGTTTGCGCCGATTGGGCGTGGCAAAAACATAAAGCCGCCGGGGGAATCGTCACGGCGGTTTTATTATTTACAAATTTTGCGGCGCAGCCGTTTGTGCCGGGGCTGAAAACGGAATTTTACGGCTGTCCGGAAGAAAACTTTCCGCTCGCCTCCTTGGCGCGCGAAATCAACCGCCCCTACCCGTCCGCCGCCGCCGAAACAACGGATTATTTGCGCCGGCATGCGGCGCAGGACGACAAGGTATTCGTGCAGCCGTGGGCGGATTACGCGGTCCTGTTGTATTACTTAAACGACAAAATGATTTTTTGTTGCGGGCTGGACGAAGACGCAAGTTTGCCGCGCGAAAAAATCCGCGCATTGGGCGCGCCGGTATATTACAGGGACGCGCGTCCCGACTGGATCGTGCTGATGGGCGGCATTACGGATGATTCCGCGGGGCCTTACAGCAAAGTATTCAACGGCAAAGCTTACGGCTACCCGACTCACCGCCCGGATTTTGAACTGCACTGTTTTACGCCGGTCGTCCCGGCAAACGGTCCGAGTATTTTTCGGCTCAACCCGGACGCCGCGCCTTAATTGTTTAAATAAAAATACGCAAAGCGCGCGGCGTTCCGGCGGCGCAACTTCGCCGGAATAGCGCGCATACATTCCGCTTTTTTGGGATTATTATTTCCGCAATTTTACAAACAAAAAACGCGGCAATTTGCCGCTTTTTTACGGCGGCGAATTTCCGCGCGCTTTGCACTAAATGCAAAACGCCAAATATAAAATTTTATTTTCCGGCGTTATAAGTTTTAGCAAAAAAATTTTCGCGGACAATTTCGCGCAGAGTATTTATCCGGCTATTTTCGCAACTTGGCGAGCAGGCGGTCAAGCGCGGTTAAATTGCCGTAATGCACGGTGAGTTTGCCGTTTTTGTTTTTGGCGTTGTGGCGAATTTCCACGCGCGCCGAAAGCGCCGCGGAAAGATCGGACTCCAAACGGCGGGTATCGGCGTCCGGCGCGGCGGGGACGCGGCGCGCGTTTCCCGCCAGCATTCTTTTGACCAGCGACTCGGCGGCGCGCGCGGTCATGTTTTTTGCCGCAATTTCCCGCGCCGCTTCCGTTTGTCCGGCGGGCGGCAACGGCAACAACGCGCGCGCATGCCCCCCGCCGAGTTTGCCTTCTTCCACCATCCGCAACACCGGCGCGGCGAGCGAAAGCAGGCGCAACAAATTGGTAATCGCCGGACGCGACATGCCCAAATGTTCGGACGCCTGCGCGTGCGTCATGCCCGTTTCTTTCAACATCCGCTCTATGCCGCGCGCTTGTTCGGCGGCGTTCAAATCGGCGCGCTGGATATTTTCCACCAACGCAAACAACAACGCTTCGCGGTCGGAAAGCTCGCGCACCACCGCCGGCGCGGTTTTCAATCCGGCAATTTGCGCCGCGCGCCAACGCCGCTCGCCGGCGATAATTTCATATCCGTCTTTCGCCGGACGCACAATCAAAGGTTGAATCACGCCCTGCCGCCGGATGGTTTCCGCCATCGCGCGCAATTCTTCCATGGCAAAACGGCGGCGCGGTTGCGCGTTGCCGGGATGCAACCGGCTTATTTCAATTTGCAGCGGCGCGGAAGCGGCGGGCGCGGAAGACGCGGCGGCGGGTGCGGAAGACGCGCCCAAAAGTTTATCCAGCCCGCGCCCCAAACCGCGTTTCATGCAAAGCGCTCCAAAAATTCGTCGCCCAATTTGCGGTATCCTTCCGCGCCGGAAGAACGGGGCGCGTATTGCAGCACCGGCAAAGAATAACTCGGCGCTTCGGCAACGCGCACATTGCGGTTAATGGCGGCGGAAAATAATTTGTCGCCGAAATGTTTTTCCAATTCGCCGGAAATATTGCGCGCCAGCAAATTGCGCCCGTCCAGCATGGAGCGGATTATGCCGCCGACCGCAAGAGACGGATTCCAACCGGCGCGCAAACGGCGGACGGTTTCCGCCAAATCGGAAAGCCCTTCCATCGCAAAATATTCGCACTGCATCGGAATCAGCACGCGCTGCGCGGCGACCAATGCGTTAACCGTCAACACGCCCAGCGAAGGCGGGCAATCTATGAGGGCGAAATCAAATTCGTCCTGCAACGGCAAAAGCGCGTCCCGCAAACGCCGCTGCCATCCTTCGGCGGCGGCGAGTTCAATTTCCGCCCCGGCGAGATTCATGTTTGCGGCGAGCAGCCAATAACGCCCGGCAAGCGAATAAATTAATTGCGAATCCGCCGGGCTGCCGCATAATACTTCGTATAATCCGCCGCCGATGCGCCATTTTTCCACGCCGCTCCCCGAAGTCGCGTTGCCCTGCGGGTCGGCGTCAATCAAAATTGTTTTTTTGCCGAGTTCGGCGAGGCGCGCGGATAAATTTAAACTTACCGTCGTTTTGCCGGTGCCGCCTTTTTGGTTAATTACGGCGAAAGTTTTCACGCCCGCGTCTCCCGCGGGTTAAAATTTTTGCCGTCCCCGCGCGCTTCGCGCGTTTCGCGAAATTTAAGATGCGTCGCCAACGCCGCCAACGCCGCCGGAGTCATGCCGCTGATGCGCCGCGCTTGCCGGATATTCGCCGGATGGTGGGCGGCGAATAATTCGCGCGCTTCGGCGGACAATCCGCCCACTTCCGAAAAATCCATGCCGGACGGAATCGCCATCGCGTCTTCTTCGCCGGCGCGCGCCAGCCGCGCGTTTTGGTGTTTGATATAACCGGCGTATTTAAACCGCGCTTCCATTTCGGCAATATCGGCGGCGTCCGACAAACGCATGCCGTCCGCCAAATCGCAATACGCCCCTTCCGGTTTTTTCAACCACTCGGCGGCGGTGCGGGCGCGCCCCGGCACGGGAATATGATGCAGCCGTTTTTCTTCCGCTTCCAGCCGTTCGCGGCGCGCGCAAAAACGCGCCCAACGAAAATCATCAACTAATCCGAGTTCGCGCCCGTGCGGGGTTAAACGCAAATCGGCGTTGTCTTCGCGCAACGCCAAACGGCATTCGGCGCGGCTGGTAAACATGCGGTAGGGTTCGCAAACGCCCCGCCCGGTCAAATCGTCAATCATCACGCCGGTATAAGATTCTTCGCGTTTGGGAATCCACGGCGCTTCGTCCCGCGCGAGGCGCGCCGCGTTGAGTCCGGCGACAAGTCCCTGCGCCGCCGCTTCTTCGTAGCCGGTCGTGCCGTTAATTTGTCCGGCAAAAAACAAACCGCAAACGGCGCGCGTTTGCAGCGACGGCTCCAATGCGCGCGGGTCAAAATAATCGTATTCCACGGCGTAGCCGGGGCGCGTCATGCGCGCGTTTTCCAAACCCGGAATTTCGGCTAAAAACGCCAGTTGCGCTTTTTCGGGCAACGCCGTGGAAATGCCGTTGGGATAATATACCCGCCCGCACAAAGTTTCCGGTTCCAAAAAAATGCGGTGCGAATCGCGCCCGGGAAAACGCGATACTTTGTCTTCCACCGAAGGGCAATAGCGCGGTCCCGCGCCGCCGATGGCGCCGCTGTATACCGGGGATTCGCGCAGAAAGGCGCGGATAATGTCGTGCGCGCGGGGAGTCGTGTGCGTGATGTGGCAGGATTTTTGGGGCGGATGGCGCGCCGGGTCGCCGAGAAACGAAAATACCGGACGGGGCGAATCGCCGGGCTGTTCCGACAAGCGCGAAAAATCAATCGTCCCGCCGTCCAAACGCGGGGGCGTGCCGGTTTTCAGCCGCCCCGCCGGAAAACCAAACGCGCGCAAATTGTCCGCCAACGCCGCGGAGGGCGGGCAACCGCGCCGCCCGCCCGGCGTTTGCCGCCCGCCAGTGTGCATCACTCCCCCCAAAAAAGTCCCGGCGGTCAGCACCACGGCGGGCGCGTAAAACCGCCCGTTCCCTTCCGCAACCGCGCCCAAAATGCGCCCGCCGCGGATGATAAAATTTTCCGCGGAACATTCCAAAACGCGCAAGTTTTGCGCCGCGGCAATCCGTTTTTGCGCCGATTTTTGGTAAAGCAGGCGGTCGGTTTGGGCGCGGGTGGCGCGCACCGCCGCGCCGCGGCTGCCGTTTAAGCGGCGGAATTGAATGCCCGCATCGTCCGCGGCGAGCGCCATCATGCCGCCCAATGCGTCAATTTCGCGCACCAAATGCCCTTTGCCGATGCCGCCAATGGCGGGATTGCACGACATCCGCCCAATCGCCGCGGCGCTGTGCGTCAGCAACAAAACGGATGCGCCCGCGCGCACCGCGGCTAACGCGGCTTCGCAACCGGCGTGTCCCGCGCCGATTACAATCACATCAAAACGGTTTTCCATGCGAAAAAACATTTTCCCACAAAAACGCGCCGCCGCCGCTTTTTTTGCCGCAAAGCGCGGTTAATCGGAAAATACCGCGCCCGGATTCATAATATTGCCCGGGTCCAGCGCGGTTTTGACGGCGCGCATCGCCGAATATGCCGCCGGATTTTTATAACGACGCAACGCCGCGGCGTGCATCCGCCCGATTCCGTGTTCGGCGCTAAACGCCCCGCCGTTTTCCAAAACGAGTTGAAAAACGCCGTTTTGGATATTTTCCGCCGCCGCTGGATTTTCTTCGGGGGCGCGGTTTTGCGGGCGCAGCGACAAATGTAAATTGCCGTCCCCCAAATGCCCGAAAGAAACGATATGCACGCCGTCCGGGTCCGCGACGGCAAGCATCTTCCGCGCGGCGGCGGCAAACGCCGCGAGATTTTGCAGCGGCAAACAAACATCCAATTTTAGCCAGCGCCCTTCGCGCTTTGTCGCTTCGGGCGCAAGCTCGCGCAATTCCCAAAGCCGCCGCCGCTGCGTTTCCGAAAGCGCCAACACGGCGTCCGAGATAATTCCGCGTTGTTGCGCTTCGGCGAGCGCGTTTTGCAAATTTTCGCCGATGCCGTTTTCCCCCGCCGCTTCCACCAACACGGCGAGCGGCGGCGGCGCGGCAAACGGGGGCGCAAGATTCGGAAAATGTTTTTGCAATAAAAGCAGCAGCGCGCGCGGCATGACTTCGGCGCATTCCAACATGTTTCCGGTTTTTTCGCGGCAAACGGAAAGCAACGCCAGCGCGGATTCCATATCGTCCGCCGCGGCAAACGCGGCGGCGCGATGCGGCGGCGGCGCGACAATTTTCATGCGCGCGGCGGTAATCACGCCCAAAGTGCCTTCGCTGCCGACAAGCAAATTTTTTAAATCATAACCGCTGTTGTTTTTGCGCGGCGCGGAAAGCAAATCCATAATTTCGCCGGACGGCAAAACGGCTTCCAAACCGAGGCATAATTCGCGCGCGCCGCCGTAGCGCAAAAAATTTAACCCGCCCGCGTTTGTCGCCAAATTGCCCCCGATTTGGCAGCGCCCTTTCGCCCCTAAATTTAAGGGAAAAAAGAATCCGGCGCCGGCGCCGGCGTTTTGCAATTCTTCCAAAACGCAGCCCGCTGCCGCATGTATTGTTTGCGATGCGGCGCAAACTTTTGGCGCACCGCGCATTTTCTCCAACGATAAAATAACCGCGCGCCCGCCGCCGTCCGGAATGCATCCGCCGCGGTAGCCGGTGTTGCCGCCCTGCGGGACGACGGGCGTTTTTGTTTCGCCGCAAAGTTTAATAATTGCGGAAACTTGCGCCGTCGTTTCGGGCGTAAGGACGGCAAACGCGCGCCCTTCGTATTGCCCTAAAAAATCGCGCAGGTATTTATTGCCCGCCACATCGCCGGCAATAATATTTTTTTCGCCGCAAAGCGCGGCGAATTTTTCAAACCGCGCCGAATCCGCCGCGGGCATTAATTTTTACCCGTCAATTTTCGGGCGGCGGCAAAGTTATCCGAAAACATTGTTTTTTGATTAAATTGGTTAAGTGAATTAACTAAAATGCAAATTGAAATGCATTAAGCAAAACTGCGGGCGAATGTTGCGTCTTCGCGCTCCCGTATCGGCCAGTGCAACAGCGCCGCAACGACGCCGAGCAGCGCGGCGGACGCCCACATTATATCGTAATTGCCGAATGCGTTGTATAACCGCCCGCCCAGCCACGCGCCCAAAAACGAGCCGGCTTGGTGCATGAAAAAAGTAACGCCGTAGAGCATGGACAAATGGCGGACGCCGAAAAATACCGAAATTAAACCGCTGGTTAACGGCACCGTCCCCAGCCACAGCAATCCCATCAGCGCGCCGAAAACAACAACCGAAACCGAAGTTAGCGGGACGATTAAAAATAAAACGATGACCGCCGAGCGCAGTAAATAAAAAACCGACAAGACGCTTTTTTTGGCGAAACGCCCGCCCAGCCAGCCGCACGCCAAAGTGCCGAAAATATTAAATAATCCGACCATCGCCAGCGCCCACGCCGCCGCCGATTCGCCGACTCCGCTGTCGGCGGCGTATTTTGGCAGGTGGGTCGCGATAAATACGAGTTGGAATCCGCAAACGAAAAATCCCAAATTTAATAATACATAACCGCGCGAGCCGAACGCGCAACGCAATACGCCGCCGCCGCCGTTTTGTCCCGCCGCGCGCGGCGCTTCCGGCGGCAGGCGCAACAACGGCGCCAATAATACAAGCAGCACCAAAATCCCCGCTTGCGCCTGCAAACTGCCGCGCGGTCCGAGCCATTCCAAAAGATATTGCGCAACCGGCACAAGCGCAAACTGCCCGAAAGAACCCGCCGCGGTGACGATTGCCAAAATCATGGAGCGGTGGGCGGGCGGCGCGACTTTTCCCGCCGCGCCGAGAATGACCGAAAAACCCGCGCCCGCAATGCCAAAACCGATAAAACACTGCGCCAAAATAAAACCGCCCGCATCCGCCGCGGAAGACATCAGCAACATCCCGCAAACATACAACGCGCCGCCCGTTGCCGCCGCCCCGACGGGTCCGCGCCGGTCGGCGACCATTCCAAACAGGGGCGCTGCGATTCCCCACATAATATTTTGCAATCCCACCGCAAACGAAAACGCGCCGATGCCGAGCGCGCCGAGGTCTTCGGTAAACGGCGCAAGATATAAACCGAAACTCTGGCGCACGCCCATCGTCAGGCAGATAAACACCGCTCCGGCGGCGATGACCACTACGGCGCGGTCTTTGCCTTGCAGCAATATTTTTTCGGGCAAAACCGCGCCTATACCGCGCGCCGTTGCGGATGCGCGCGCACGGCGGCGGTTTGCAGCCGCCCCAGCGCGTTGAGATACGCTTTGACCGAAGCGACGACAATATCGGTATCCGTCCCGCGTCCCGCCGCGCTTAATTCGCCTTTGGTTAACCGCACCGAAACATCGCCCTGCGCGTCGCTGCCTTCGGTAATGTTGCGGACGGAATACAGCGACACCGATGCGCCGCTTTGCACCGCGCTTTCCACCGCGCGAAACGCCGCGTCCACTTGCCCGTCCCCTTCGGCTTCGGCGCGCAATTCCCGCCCGCCGGCGGTAAATACGAGCGAGGCGCGCGGGCGCGCGCCGCTTTCGCTGTGCAGCGAAAACGAGGCGAGGCGGTATTCTTCCGCGCCCGCGCCGTTGTCGGCGGCGGCGATTTCCAACAAATCGTCGTCGTAAATATCGCGCTTTTTGTCCGCCAATTCTTTAAACCGGGCAAATGCGGCGTCAAACGCGGCGTCTTCCGCAAAATGCACGCCCAATTCCGCCAAGCGCGTTTTGAGGGCGTTGCGTCCGGAAAGTTTGCCGAGACAAATCCGGTTGGACGCCCAGCCGACATCTTCCGCCGACATAATTTCGTAAGTTTCCTTGTGTTTTAACACGCCGTCCTGGTGGATGCCGGACTCGTGCGCGAAAGCGTTCGCCCCGACAATCGCCTTGTTCGGCTGCACCGGAAAGCCGGTGATGGAAGAAACCATTTTGCTCGCCGCGAGCAGCTGGCAGGCGTCCGCGCCGCTGTCGCAGGAAAACACATCGCGGCGCGTGCGCACCGCCATAATCACTTCTTCCAGCGCGGTATTGCCGGCGCGTTCGCCGATGCCGTTAATTGTCCCCTCCACTTGCCGCGCCCCCGCCAGCACGGCGGCGAGGGAGTTTGCAACCGCCATCCCCAAATCGTTGTGGCAATGCACCGAAAACACCGCGCGCCCGGCGTTCGGCACCCGCTCCATCAAACGCCCGATGAGCGCGCCAAATTGGTGCGGCATCGTATAGCCGACGGTGTCCGGAATGTTGACCGTTGTCGCGCCCGCCGCAATCGCCGCTTCTAAAACGCGGCAGAGAAAATCCTCTTCGGAGCGTCCCGCGTCTTCGGGAGAAAATTCCACATCATCCGTCCACTGCCGCGCTTCTTTGACCGCCGCTACCGCGCGCGCCAATACTTCGTCCGGAGTCATGCGCAGTTTTTTCGCCATGTGAATCGGCGAAGTCGCGATAAAAGTATGCAGCCGCTTGCGCCGCGCCGGGGCGATTGCTTCGCCGGCGGCGGTAATGTCTTTTGTATTGGCGCGCGCCAAACCGCACACAATGCTTTCTTTCACGCGCCGCGCAATATCCTGCACGGCGAGAAAATCGCCGCGGCTGGACGCCGGAAATCCGGCTTCAATCACATCCGCGCGCAGCCGCTCAAGCTGCAGCGCGATTTTCAACTTGTCGGCGGCGCTCATCGCCGCACCGGCGCTTTGTTCGCCGTCTCGCAAAGTTGTGTCAAAAATAATCAACTTGTCGCTATTCATAATAACGCTCCTTCCGCAAGGGCGGAATAAAAAAATAAAAAGGGCGGGGGGTTGGGGAGGGGGGAGGGAAGAGTTAGTGCGCCGGGCGGCGCAGCAACAACCGCAACGACAGCGGCAACGGCAACAACGGCGCGCCGCAAAACGGCTGCGCGGGATGAATCGTTTGGCGGTAAATCCCCATAATTTTTTATTTTACCACAAACCCGCCGCGCTGTCAAATTTACCCCGCCGGCGCGCAAATTCCTTTTCGCGCGCCGAAAAAAACCGGAAAACTTTTCGGAACTGCGAAAAATGCGGCAAACCCCGGCGAAACCGCCAAACCCGATTTTGGCAAATGGCGGGCGGCAAACTTTCGCGCGGCGTGGTAGAATTCCGCCATGATTGATTCCGCCGCAGAATTGCGCCGCATGCTCGGCGAATGCCGGACCGTCGCCATTGTCGGTTTGTCGGCAAAATGGCACCGCCCCAGTTATTTCGCCGCCTCGTATCTCCTGTCGCACGGCTACGAAATATATCCGGTCAATCCCTCCTATTCCGAAATATTGGGGCGCAAATGTTATCCGGATTTGGCTTCCGCCCCGCGCGCCGATGTGGCGGACTGCTTTCGTCGCGCCGAAGAAATGCCCGCGCTGGCGCAACAAGCGGCGGCGGCGGGGGCACGCGTATTTTGGATGCAACTCGGCGTTTGCAATGCCGAAGCCGCCGCCATCGCCGAAGAATCCGGAATGCAAGTGGTGGGCGACCGCTGCATGAAAATTGAACATGCGCGGCTGTTCGGCGGGCTCAATTTTGCCGGAGTCAATACCGGCGTTATTTCGCCGCGCCGCCGCGCCGTCTGAACGAAAATGAGCGAACGCAAATTCGGGCTGGAAACTTTGTGCGCGCACGCCGGACAAATCCCGGACGGCGACACCGGCGCGCGCGCCGCGCCGATTTACCAAACCGCCTCATATGTTTTTGACAGCGCCGAACACGCCGCAAGTTTGTTTAACCTGCAAACTTTCGGCAATGTTTATACGCGCCTCTCCAACCCGACGACGGCGATGTTTGAAGAACGCGCCGCCGCCGCCGAAAACGGGCGCGCCGCATTGGCGACCGCATCCGGCATGGCGGCGGCGGCGGTCGCCATGCTTGCGTTGTTGCGGCAGGGGGACGAAGTTGTCGCGGCAAAAACTTTATACGGCGGAAACTATTCGCTGCTGGATTTTAATTTTCGCAACCTCGGCATTACCGCGCATTTTGTAGACGGGGACGAACCGGAAAATTTCGCCCGCGCGATTAACAAAAAAACGCGCCTGATATTCGCCGAAACTCTGGGCAATCCGCTCGGCAATATTTTAGACATTGAAGCCGCCGCCAAAATCGCGCGCGATGCGGGATTGCCGCTGATGGTGGACAATACGATTCCCAGCCCGGTGTTGTGCCGCCCGCTGGATTGGGGCGCGGACATCGTTTTGCATTCGGCGACAAAATACATCGGCGGACACGGCACTTCGCTCGGCGGCGTCATTATTGAATCGGGAAAATTTCCGTGGGACAACGGCAATTTTCCGGGCATGACGGAACCGTCGCCGGGTTATCACGGCGTCCGGTTTTACGAAACATTCGGCGACTTCGGTTATACGATGCGCGCGCGTTGCGAAATTCTCCGCACTTTCGGCGCGGCGTTGTCGCCGTTTCATTCCTTTTTATTTTTGCAGGGCATGGAAACGCTGCCCCTGCGCATGCAGCGGCACAGCGAAAACGCCCTCGCCGCGGCGGAATTTTTAACCCGCCATCCAAAAGTAAAATGGGTTAATTATCCGTTGTTGCCGGATAATCCGCGTTATGCATTGGCAAAAAAATATTTGTCCGGCGGCAGCGGCATTTTAACTTTCGGCGTCAGCGGCGGCGCGGCGGCGGGCGCGCGTTTTATTGAAAATGTCCGGCTGTGCAGCCACCTCGCCAACATCGGCGATATTAAAAGTTTGGTGATTCATCCGGCGTCCACAACGCACCGGCAAATGAACGAAGAGCAACAACGCGCCGCCGGAATCCTCCCCGAAATGATTCGCCTTTCGGTGGGATTGGAAACGCTTGACGATATTTTATGGGATTTGGACCAGGCAATTAACGCCGCCGTCAAAGATTAATCCGCCAAGCCGTTTCGCAATTTATTGCGGCAATTTCGCGCAATAAGCAAATCCGTCCGCTATTGATAAACTAAAAGCGTTGCCCCGCCCGTAAATTCATATCTCTAAAAATATAAAACAAACGGGCGCGTAAAAAAATTACGGCGCGCCGTCTCCGTGATACGCGCGGACGGCATGTTTGGCTTCGGCAAAAAACAGCCACCTTTCCATTAACAATCCGACGAATAATAAAACAACGGCGGCGGCGCAAACGCCGCGCGTGGCAAACGCCGCGCCCAACGGCGGCGCAAATACGCACAGCAAAAAAGATGCGATTCTTAACCTTTGCAGTTTTGCCGCCGGTTGTTGAAAAATAAATTCGCGGGTGAGAAAAGTTTGCGCGGTATGGCCGGAATCCAAAAGCCGCGCGCGCGCGCGCGAAAATCCGGCGGCGCGCCCGATGCGAATCCCTTTCGCTTTTCCGATGCGGCGGTAATATAAAATTTTTCCGGCGGCGGCGGCGGCGGTAAAAACAAACACCGCAACAACCGCGGCGCGGGGCGCGCCGCCGCCAAAAGACGCAACCGCGGCAAACAACAGCGCGCCGCTTTGCAATGAAAACATTAAATAATTAAACGCGGTTTGCGGATGATGCCACGCGGCGATTGGTTTGAGCGACTGGTAAATCATCGCCGTGCAAAACACGGTCAGCATGGCGGCGGCAAAAACCGCGCCGCGCAACAAAACATTTTCGCCGCCGCGAAAAAATTCCAGCAGCGTCCAAACGCCGAACAGCGGAAAAAACACCAGCGCGCAAACCGCTTCGCGCGAAAGCCACGAAGTGCGGACGCGCGACAACGCGCGCCATGCATTTTTGGGATTCGCCAAATGCAAAACGGACGCGCACAACCCGCCGCCGGTAAACAAAACCGCAAGCACGGCGGCGGCGATAAATTCCGCCCGCGAAACGGAGCCGGCAAAAACCGCAAGCACCGCCGCCAACCCCAGCCCCCCGCCGGAGAAAACGGTAAAAAATACAATGGAAAGCGCGGGTTTCATGAATTAAGCGCGCCGCCTTTCCGCGCCGCCGCATTTTGCCGCATTTTTCCATTCCCGCAAAAGCGGAAATCTATCCCAAAATGCCGGCATACAAATCCTTCCAATCGGGATTTTTGTCCGCGATTAATCTTTCTTTCCATTCCCTTTTCCATGCCTTAATTTGTTTCTCCCGCCGAACCGCCGACTCCCATTCGTCATGCAATTCATAATACGCCAAAAAGCGACAACGGTATTTGCGGGAAAAACCCGCCACAAACCCCTGCCTATGCTCCCACACGCGCTTGATTAAATTTGTCGTTACGCCGGTATACAGCACGGTTTTGCCCTCGTTTGTCATGATATACGCCGCGCACGCTTCTTTTTGCATGCCAAAATTATACTATATTTAACTTGGGAATTATCCCGCCGCCGACAAAGAGATTCCTGCCTTCGCAGGAATGGAGAGTGTATTTTATTTGCCGCCGTCAAACCGCCAATAATGCCGCCGCAATGATTCCGCAATTCCGGCGGCGGCAAGGCGCAAAATCCCCCCGTCTCTCCATTCCTGCGAAGGCAGGAATCTCTTTGCGGAAAGCGGGATATGAACCCGCTTAACCGGGGATTGGTATCAGCGCCCCCGCTTTTTCATGCAAGCCTCGCTTCTTCCAGCAATTCCCGTTGATATACTTCTTTAACGCGAATATTCGTCAAATCTTACGCCTTGGCTCCCGGCGCGCACCATCCACATTCTTTGGTTTTCTTTTTTCATTTTTTGCTCCTTTGCAAGTGTGTTTTGCGTTTGCTTGTTTGGTAAACGCGGAAACTTTGTTTAATTAATTTTTACGCGCCGAGAAACTTATGCACCCACGCCATTAAACCGCCGGACGCGGATTCGGGGTTCGCCGCCGGTTTTGCGCCGTCTTTTTTTTCTAAAACTATTTCTACCGGTTTGCGCGGCGGTAAATATTGGTTGACCGGTTTGTAGCCCAGTTCCGGCAGCAATCCCGCGCCGTTTCTTTCGCGCGCGAGTTTGGATACTTCCGATTCCGGATCGTCAAAATCGCCGAAGACGCGGGAGTTTGTCGGACAGGTTAAGACGCATGCCGGTTGCCGCTCCGCTTCGGGCAGGTTTTTGTCGTAGATGCGGTCTACGCACAGCGTGCATTTTTTCATTGTCCCGCTTTGCGAATCCAATTCGCGCGCGCCGTAGGGACACGCCCACGAACATAAATTGCAGCCCATGCATTTTTCGCCGTCTACTAAAACGATGCCGTCTTCGGCGCGTTTGTAGGACGCGCCGGTCGGGCAAACATCCACGCACGCCGCGTCTTCGCAGTGCATGCACGACATCGGAAAATGCACCGTCCGCCCGCCCGGCGTTTCGTCCGAATCTTCCGCTTCAAAAGCGCGCACGCGGTTAAACCAAACGCCTTCCGGGTCGCGCCCGTAGGGGCGTTCGTCCGCAAGCGGTCCCTCCGCGCCTCCGTTATTCCATTGTTTGCAGGCGACCGCGCAGGCGTGGCATCCCACGCAAGTATCCAAATCCACGACTAATCCGAGTTTCATATCCGTATTTTACCGGAATTTGCGGTTTTAATCGGGTTTGCCAAACGCGCGGCGGACGGACGCTTCCGCCCCGCCCTGCGCGAATTGCAAATGCAAACCGTCTCCCGCCCGCAATGCGCCGCCGTCCGCAACGATATTTCCGGCGGCGTCCCGCGCGATGCTGTATCCGCGCGCCAGCGTTCTTTTTGGGGCGCACGCCGCAACGAGGGCGGCGGCGCGGCGCAGGCGAAATTCGGCGGTTTGTAAATTGTGTTTTGCGGCGGGCGAAAAACGCGCCGCTTGGTTGCGCAGCGATTCTGCTTTTTCCGCGAGGCGCGGTTTTGGAATGCGCGAGACGGCGGAATGAAAACGCAGGCGAATATCCGCATGCGCCGCATTTGCCGCGGCGGAAAATTGCGCCGCGCTTTGCCGCAAAACCGCGCCTTTTTCGGCAAGATTTGCGGACGGACGCGCTAACGCCGCCGCCGCCCAATCCAGCCGCTGCACTTTGTCGCCCGCCGCGCGGGAGGCGGCGCGGCAAAAACCTTCGGCGGCGGCGCGCAATTTTTCGCCAATCTCGCTTTTATCGGGAGCGGACAATACCGCCGCACCAGTCGGGGTGGGCGCGCGCGCATCCGCCGCCAAATCGGCGAGCGTTTCGTCAATTTCGTGTCCGATGCCGGTAATCACGGGCAGGCGGGAAGCGACGATTGCGGCGACCGTTTCTTCTTCGTTATACGCCTGCAAATCTTCCATACCGCCGCCCCCGCGGCAAACGATGAGAACGCCGCATTCGGCGCGCCGGTTTGCCGTTTGGATTGCCGCGGCGATTTTTGCCGGCGCGTCCGCGCCCTGCGCCGGGGCGGGATACACCACGACATGCACCGAAGGCATGCGCGTTTTGAGCGTCCGCAACACATCGCGCACCGCCGCGCCCGTTACGGAGCCGACAACGCCGACAGTTTCGGGCCAAAACGGCAACGGCTTTTTGCGGGCGGAATCAAACCAGCCGCGCGCCGCCCATTCCTGCTTTCGCCGCATAAACAATTCATACAACCGCCCCGCTCCGGTTTGGCGGACAAACCGCGCCATGATCTGAAACCGCCCGCGCGGCGCGTAGATACTCGCCCGCGCCAACACTTCCACCGCACTGCCGTTTTGCAGCGGCGCGGACAGCAGGGAATTGTATTGCCGCAGCATCACGCAATCCGCCTGCCCCTCCGAATCGCGCAGGACAAAATACCAATGTCCGGAAGCGGCGCGGGTAAAATTGGCGACTTCTCCGGCAATCCAACAGGCGGGCAAGTTGTCTTCCACGGCGCGCCGCGCCGCCGCGACAAAATCGCCGACAGAGAGCAATTGATTCTCCGATTTAGCCCATAAATCCATAAATTCCCGCCATATTCCGCGTTTGCAGGCGCAAGTATTGCACAATTTCGGGCGAAAAAAAAGTTTGCGCGGGCGGCGCAAATTTCCCAAAATTATCTATTTGTTTTTTGGAGATTTTTGGAAATTGATTAATATTGCAACAACCGCACGGAGAGGGCGAATTTGCCGCATTTGGGAGCAGTTTTGCACAGATTTATGAACCGAAATTGTGCAAATACCCCAAAAGCGGAAAGTCCGGCATTTTAACGGCGCCAACCCGCAAACCAAACCCAAATTCCCCGCAAAAAATGTCCGCCCTGCCCTCGATTAAAATCGGGGGCGAGCGGTTAAATATGAAAAGGCGGGCGTTTTTGCCGTTTAGATTTGCAGCGGGTCTATGTCAAAATGCCAGCGGACTTTGCCGGAGGGCGGGAGGGAATCGCGCCACTCTTCTAAAAAGCGGCGCAATTCCGCGCGCGATTCGGATTGCGCTAATAATTGCCAATGCCAGCGTCCGGCGGCTTTCGCCTGCGGGGACGGCGCGGGAGAAAAAAAACGGACCCGCGGGGCGGGGACGGCGGCGGCGGCGCGCGCCGCTTTTGCAAAAAAATCGCGCAACGCCGGCTCCGAATGCGCCGATGCGCGCAATAACGCGCAATACGAAAACGGCGGCAACTTCGCCCGCCGCCGCTCTTCGGAAAGCCGCCGCCAGCACTCTTCCAAATTACCGGCGACGATGCTTTGGTAAAACGGATGTTCGGGTTTTGCCGTTTGGATTAACGCCCGGCACGATTTTGCATTGCGCGTGCCGCGTCCGATAACCTGCCACAGCTGCATCAACAACCGCTCTTCGGCGCGAAAATCCGCCGCCCATAATCCCGCATCCGCGTTGAGAATTCCGATAAACGACAGGCGCGGAAAGTTATGCCCTTTCGCTACGATTTGCGTGCCGACTAATAACTGCGCTTCGCCGGAGGCGATTTGTTCGCGCAAGGCGGCGAAACTGCCCCGCGCCGAAAGCGAATCCCCGTCCAGCCGCACCGCCCGCACCGGCGCAAAGCGGGCGTTTAATGCGTCTTCAATGCGCTGCGTTCCGATGCCCGCCGCGCGCATTTCGCCCCCGCAAGATTCGCATCGCAACGGCGGCAACGCCCCGCCGCCGCAACGATGGCACAGCATGCGCCCGCGCCGTTTGTGCCATGTCATGCGCGCTTCGCAGGCGCGGCACATCACCGCCCAGCGGCAAGTTTGGCATACCAACATCGGCGAATAACCGCGCCGGTTGACAAACACGAGCGCTTGTTCGCCGCGGGTTAAAGTTTCGCCTAATTCGGAAAGAAATTGCTGCGTCATGCCGTGAAACAACGCGCCCGATTCCGCGCACAATGTTTTGGATAATTTTCCCGGGCTTGGGCGCGCGTTCATGCGCAAAAGGCGGTAGCGTCCGCGGCGGGCGTTTTCATAACTTTCCAAAGACGGAGTCGCCGAGCCGCACACGAGCGGAATTTTGGCGCGGCTGGCGCGCCATACCGCGACATCGCGCGCCGAAAATTGCATGCCGCCTTCGCTTTGTTTGTAAGAATCGTCATGCTCTTCGTCTACGACAATCAAACGCAAACGCGGAAGCGGCGTGAATACGGCGAGGCGCGTGCCGAGGACAATATCCGCCGCGCCTTCGCGCGCCATCAGCCAGCGGCGGGCGCGTTCCCCGTCCGTCAATCCGCTGTGCAAAACGGACAAGCGGCGCGCCGGAAAACGGCGGGCAAAAGACGCTTCCAACTGCGGCGTTAAATTAATTTCCGGCGTTAGAATTAACGCGCGCCCGCCCGCCGACAATATTTTTTCGGCAAGGCGCAAATATATTTCGGTTTTACCCGAACCGGTCGCGCCAAAAAGCAGGTGCGGCGCGTATCCGCCCGCCGTTTCGGTTTGCGCCAACGCGCGCTCCTGGTCCGCGGTTAATGACGGCGGCGCATCGGGCGGCGCATCGGATAATTCGGGCCAGCAATGCCCGCGGATTAACAATCCCTCCTGCGCCAGCCGCCGCAACAACGCCGCGGACGCGCCGGTTTTTTGGCGGATATATTCCGCCGCGCGGTATTCGTTTTCGTTTAATGCATTTAACAATGTAAATATTTTTTGCACGGTTTCGGCTGTTTTTTTTGTGGTTTTACGGCGCGGCGGCAAGGCGGCGGCGTTTTCGGCGAGGCGGTAGCCGGACGCCAAAACCGCGATGCTGGCGCGGCGAAATGCGGCGGGCAAAACGGCGGCGGCGGCAAGCCCGATTGGCGCGTGGTAATACGCCGCGCAAAAACGAATTAACGCCAAAGTATCCGGCGGCAACGGCGGCATGTCGGAATACACTTCCAACACCGGTTTTAATTTAATATGCTGCACCTTGCGTTGCGGGTTTAAATTTTGCCGCAAGTTTTGTTGCGGCGCGTTTAATTCTTGCCGCGGTTTTAAATTTTGCGGCGCGGTTAAGCGTTGCGGCGAAGTTAAATTTTGCGACGGGATTAAATTTTGCGCGGCGGCGGAATCTTCCGCATCGTCTTCCCTTTCCGCCAAAACGACGCCGGATATTTTGCGCCGTCCAAATTCTACGCGCACGCGCCGCCCCAAAAAATCCCCCGCCCGCCCTTCGGCGCGGTAGTCAAACAACTGGCGCGCCGGCACATTAACCGCAACGGAAACAATCATGCGGCGCAAAACAAATTAGGAAGCGGGAAGCGCCCGCTGCATGCGGCGGATAATTTCCGCCAGCAACGCCGGCGCGCAGCCGAAATTTAACCGCATAAAATCCGCGTCCCCGAAAGATTCGCCGGACGACATGCCGACTCCCGCGCGCGTCCAATCGTCCGCCGACAATCCCGATTCGCGCGTTTGCAGCCACGCCAAATAAGTCGCGGACAAATGCGGCATCGCAACGCCGGGCAACCGCGCCGCCGACAACATATCGCGGTTGGCGCGCAGCAAGCCAACGGCGGCGGCAAGCCAATCGTCGCATTCGCCGCCCCAAGCCGCCCGCGCCGCGGCGAGTCCGAAAGGGTTGAGATGGTTTAATGATTTTCCGTCCAGCGCGGCGCAAAAACGGCGGCGCAATTCGCCGTCCGAAATTACCGCAACGGCGAAATTTAATCCGGCAATATTAAACGCTTTGCTGGGGCTTTGCAGCGTAATTGTTTGGCGCGCGATGTCTTCGTCCAAAGACGCGATGCAAACATGGTTTTTATCTTCGTCCAAAATCAAATCGGCATGCACTTCGTCCGCGCACAGCAACAACCCGCGGCGCAGGCAAAATTCGCCCAGCTGCAAAAGCTCTTCGCGCCGGTATACTTTGCCGTTGGGATTATGCGGATTGCACAATTGCATAAGCCGCGCATCCGGCGCGCACGCCGCGGACAACGCGCTTTCCGGCATCCGCCATTCGCCATTGTCAAATTCAAAACGCGCGTCCGCGCGCCGCGCCCCGGCCAATGCGGGCGCGCGGCGAAAAACATGGTAAATCGGCGAAGGAGTGAGAATCGCGCCTCCTTCGGCGAGGCGGCAACAGGCATGAATCGCCGTCCCCAAGCCGGGCAAAAACACAATCCATTCCGGCGAGATTTGCCAATTCCAGCGGCGCAAAAAATATTCGGCGGCGGTTTCGCGCAGTTTAAGCGGCGGCTCGGCGTAGCCAAAAACGCCGTGGTCCAGCCGCTCCCGCAACGCGGCGAGTATCGGCGGCGCGGCGGCAAAATCCATATCGGCGACCCAAGCCGGAATCACATCGCGCCCGTCAAACAACCCCCA
>JBPCWY010000232.1:0-3721 GCA_051009035.1 Gammaproteobacteria bacterium | reverse complement strand
CGGCGCGGAGGAGACACGACAATGCCGAAGAAAAAACCCGCCCCAAAATTTCGCATGGAATCGGATTCCATGGGAGAGTTGCAAGTCCCCGCCGCCGCGCTTTACAAAGCGCAAACGCAGCGCGCGGTCAATAATTTTCCGGTCAGCGGGCGGACGATGCCGGCGGCGTTTATCCGCGCCTTGGCGCTCGTCAAACGGTGCGCCGCCGCGGCGAATATGGAGCTCGGTTTTCTCAACCGCAAAATCGGCGCGGCTGTCGCCAAAGCGGCGCGGGAAGTGGAAGACGGCGCGCACGCCGAACATTTTCCGGTGGATGTTTTCCAAACCGGCTCCGGCACCAGCACCAACATGAACATGAACGAAGTTTTGGCGGCGCTCGCCGCGGAAAAATGCGGCATGACGGTCAGCCCCAACGACCATGTCAATATGGGGCAGTCCAGCAACGATGTCATCCCCACCGCCATTCATGTTTCGGCGGCGCTGGAAATCCGCCGCCGCCTTTTGCCCGCGCTTTCCCATTTGGAAAAAACGATTTTGCAAAAGGCGAAAAAAACCGCGAAACATGTCAAAACCGGGCGCACCCATTTAATGGACGCGATGCCCGTGCGCCTGGGTCAGGAGCTCGGCGCGTGGGCGCTGCAAATTCATAAAGGCGGCGCGCGCCTTCGCGATGCCGAAAAACGCCTGTTGATGCTGGCGCAAGGCGGCACGGCGGTCGGCAGCGGAATCAACGCCGACAAAAAATTCGCCGCCGCGTTTTGCCGCGCGCTCAAAAAAGAAACCGGCGCGCCGTTCGTCCCCAACGCGTCTTTTTTTGAAAGCATGGGCGCGCAGGACGCGGCGGTGGAAACTTCCGGGCAATTAAAAACCGTCGCCGTTTCGGTGATGAAAATCGCCAACGATTTACGCTGGATGAACAGCGGCCCGCTCGCCGGGCTCGGCGAAATTGAACTGCCCGCCCTCCAACCCGGCAGCTCCATCATGCCCGGCAAAGTCAACCCGGTAATTCCCGAAGCCGCATGCATGGCCGCCGCCCGCGTCATCGGCAACGATGCGGCGATTACCGTCGCCGGACAATCCGGCAACTTTCAATTAAATGTAATGCTGCCGCTTGTCGCCGATTCGCTTTTGGATTCCATCGCGCTATTGTCTTCCGTCTGCCGCTTGCTGGCGGACAAAGCAATCGCCGGTTTTACCGTCCGCGAAAAAAATATTCAGGCGCCGCTCGCGCAAAACCCGATTTTAGTCACTTCGTTAAATCCGGTCATCGGATATTTGAAAGCGGCGGAAATCGCCAAACGCGCGTATAAAGAAGGGCGTCCGGTTTTGGATGTTGCGGCGGAAGAAACCGGCATGACGCGCAAAGAACTCGCGCGCCTTCTCAACCCCGCCAAACTAACGCAAGGCGGCATTCAGGGATAATCCCCGCCCGCAAAACCGCGCAAATTAATATTATCCATTCCGCCGAAAAACGGAATCTCTTTCCGCCTCGGCGGGGATTTTTCGCGGGAATGGAAAAGCCGAAAACCCGCCCGCCGGTTATTAATCGGAAATGCGCGGAATTAATAAAAAACATGCCGTAAAATACGGCGCGTAAAATTCCGCCGCAAACATTTGCCGCGCGTTTTTGTCCGCAAAATATTGACGATGCCGCAAGCATTTCGCTTTTTATAATGCGTTTGTTATAATGCGCCCTATTCCCGCCGTCCGGCAGGAAGCCGCAAAAAACAAATTATGGCAAAACCCAACGCATTCTTTTTAACCGCCGGATGCCGGATTATTTTCGGCGAACGCCATGCCGCTTGATTCTTTAATTCCGCTCGCCGTTTTTGCCGGGGTTTTGGTTTGCACGCCGGGCCCGGCGAATATGCTGTTGATGGCGTCGGGGGCGCGCCGCGGGTTGCGCGCAAGTTTGCCGTTTTTGGCGGGCGTGACGCTCGGAAAATTATTTATCCATCTCGGTTTGGCGCTCGGGCTGTGGCGGGCGGTTGAACAATTTCCGCAAATCCTGTTAATTATGAAAACCGCCGGGGCGGTTTATGTTTTATATTTGGCTTGGAAAATTTTGAATCTCAAAATACAAAAAAGCGAAAGCGCGGCGGGCGGTTTCGTCGCCGGACTCATCGTGCATCCGCTAAACCCAAAAGCGTGGGCGATGATTGTTTCGGCTTACGGGCAATTTATTGACGGGCAATTAATTAACCAATCGGGCTGGTGGACGCAAACCGCAATTGTCGCGGCGGTGTTTTTTTGCTGGCAATGCGCGGCGCATTCGTTTTGGTGCTGGAGCGGCGAGCGGGCGGCAAAATTATTTTACGGCGCCGCCGGAACGCGCCGCGAAAAATTGTTATTGGCGTTTTTAGCCGCGGCAATGGGCGGCGCGGTGCTGTGGTCTTTGGCGAATTAAAATTGCGCGGCGCAATTAATAGCGCGCAATCCGCGCAATTTTGTTATACTATGCGCGGTTGCCGGTTTGCGGCAAAAAACGGAAAGGGAAATACCATGAAAATTAAAACTTTATTTTTGGCGTTGTTGTTTGCGTCCGCGTTCGCAAACGCAAACGCGGCGGACGGGCGCGAAACCGCGTATTTTGGCGGGGTTGCGGGATATTTGGCGTTACCCGAAAACGCCGCCAACGCGCCCGCGTTAATTTTAATCCACGAGTGGTGGGGATTAAACGAAGACATCCGCGCCAAAGCGCGGGAGTTTGCCGATGCCGGATATGCGGCGCTGGCGGTGGATTTATACGAAGGCGAAACGGCGGCGTCCCCGGACGAAGCGCGCAAACTCGCCGGGGCGGTGCGCGCCGATTCGCAAAAAGCGTTCGCCAATTTATCCGCCGCCGCGGAATATTTGCGCGCGCTGCCGCAAACGGACGACGCGCGGCTCGGCTCCGTGGGGTGGTGTTTTGGCGGCGGCTGGTCGTATGAAATCGCCAAAAACGGTTTGGGCGCGCAAGCATCGGTAATTTATTACGGGCGCTTTAATCCCGCCGATGATTTATCCCAAATGCGCGCCGCGATTATCGGGCATTTCGGCGAAAACGACCGCGCGATTGCGGTTGACGATGTGCGGGAATTTCAGGCAAATCTCAAAACGCACTCCGGCGAACACGAAATTTTTATTTACCCCAACGCCGGACACGGCTTTGCCAACCCCGACAATCCTTCGCACAACGCGGCGGCGGCAAAAACCGCGCAAGAAAGAACGCTGGAATTTTTGCGCAAACATTTATAAAACTTCCGCCCTCTTCTTTCACTTCCGCAAAAACGAAACTCTCTTACAATTCCAATATTCCGCATAAGGTTTTTTCTTTTGCGAAAATGGGAAATAAGAAATACCCGCTTTTTTTGGAAATGAAAAGCGCGGTTTATATCGCGCTAAATTTTTACGCAAACATTTATAAAACCTCCGCCCTCTTCTTTCATTGCCATTTCCGCAAAAACGAAACTTTCTTGCGATTCCAATATTCCGCATAAAGTTTTTTCTTTTGCGAAAATGGAAGAAACGCCCGTTTTTTTTATAACTGAAAAGCGCGGTTTATATCGCGCTAAATTTTTACGCAAACATTTATAAAACTTCCGCCTTCTTCTTTCATTGCCATTTCCGCAAAAACGAAACTTTCTTGCGATTCCAATATTCCGCATAAAGTTTTTTCTTTTGCGAAAATGGAAATAAAAAATACCCGCTTTTTTTGGAATGAAAAGCGCGGTATAAACCG
>JBPCWY010000231.1:0-6195 GCA_051009035.1 Gammaproteobacteria bacterium | reverse complement strand
TACCAGAACCGATCGCGATTATGCCGTACATGGTGTACAGATCGCCTGATCGCTGGATGTAGCCATGACCTTTGGAGGCATCGAAATCGACCAGATCATCCAATGATGCTGGAATACCGGTTGAACCGCCCAGGACCACATAAGGATCGGCAATGAAAATATTGCAGATGTACGTGTAATAGTTATTGCCTTTGTCCGCCTTTCCAGCAAACGTGAAACGTCTCAGATCGGTTTCATCGAACGTACCGTTTTCCTCCAACACGTTGTTAGTCGAACTAGGGTCGATGATTACCGGTCCCGCTATGGGAGATGCGAGTCTTCTGTTGGCATCTCTGCCATCCACGCCGAACGCTTTCCAATTGCCGGCATTATCCGACAGGATGACCGCGGTCCCGAAGTTGTTCGCCTTGCCGCCCAATGAATGCTTTTTCAGATCGACATGATGGAGAATCATGTGGATGTGGCGATCGACTCCAGATACATCGATAGGACCCAGACCACCAGTAATATCCGCTTGCAGACTCACTCCTGCGCCGGACGTTGCCAGTCGGTCCGCCTCGATGCGCATGGCGCGTGAATACGGAACCGAGTTGGCATCTGCCTGATCGACCAGGGTATTGCTGATACTGATACCAAGGCCCGCTAGATTGGTGACTGCTGGTGCTTCGATCAGACCGGACGGTAGGCCCGCAGGCAAGTAAGTATTGATTTCGTTACCGTGCAAAGTATTGATAACCCCGGATTCCTGAATGCCTCCCTCAAGATATCCTTCAACATCATTGCCCGTTGAACCATCCAGAATCTCCAGCACGAATCCTGCCCATTGCTCTGTACTGCCGGTGAATATGCGCTTTGTTGCAGTGGCGCCAATATCAGGGTACGTCGAGTACCACCCAACTGCTGAGCAACCCACACCATCGTCATAGCTGAGCAACTTCAGATTGTCGGCCATATAAACTTGCGCAAAACCATCGCTGCCATAGAGCCACATCACAAGCGAATTTGCTGCTGTGGTCGTCAGACTGGAAAGGTCCCCCTGGTGCGCTGTTCCCGCATTGAAATTCTGCTGCACCTGCGCACCGACAACACCAGTGGTAGCCACTCCACCAAGCACAATAGCCAATGCCGACCACGTATCGGTATCGGTTGACGTGACATTGGGGTTTGTCTCGCTCCCCGATACATTCTCGTTGATGTAACACGCGGAACGGATAACGGTCCCCTGCACCTCTTCTCCCAACTTGGTCCATCCGGCAGGTGTGCTTAAATTACCGCCGGTAGTCGTATCCTTTGCTACCAGCATGACTATGGCATCACCTGCCAGATGTGGACCGAGCTCGATCGTGATGTTATTTACATTGGTAATAACATTTGAAGTCGTAACATTGCGAACGAACGCCATTACGCATCGGACTGTTGCTGTGCTGTGATCGATCCACCTGCACTCGTCAGTACCGCGCTTGAGATGAACTCTTTTGTTGGCGTTCCAGCGCCATCGCGCATTTTCGCAACGAGATTCCTATTAGCAAGAAATACCGATGTGAACGATTGCGTTGTCGCTGTTGCGAGAATATCAATGTACGCAACTGATACGCCATTGCCAGCTGCAGCCGAATTGCCTCCACTGAAATCCGTGCTTGTAATCGTGAACGTATCGCCTGTGTAACTGGCATAATCAACTTTCAGTCTTCTTCCGGAATCGAGAACTACTCGAATCGAGCCCGATGAAGGCGTGTCCGTCGGTATGAGGGCGGCCATCTGCAGTGTTGTCGTTGCGCTACCTGCTTGTGCATTGGCTAACGTCATCTGGTCATCGTCAAGCTCGGGATTGCCCTGAACATCCAAAGCTACCCCATCCCATGGGCCAATGAATACTCGTGATTCGCCAACAATCAATCCATTGAAATTGAACGTGACGAAGTTCGGCGGGCTGATCGCATTGTTCCCCAGATCAGTTAGCTGGTCGGCTGCAGATAGATCAGCAATCTGTCGGCCAACTCCGTAGGCCCCAAGAATATCCGATCCGGTCGAACCGCCAATCCATGGATTCGGGTACGGCAGGTTTCTCGATACTACATTGAGATTGACATCTGCAGTTGCGCCAGAAATTACTCCGGTTATCGCATCGTTGTCCACCGGAGCTGATCCGGTAATCAACTGGATCCACATCTGTGTGCCGGCAGTCGTTGAATCAATCGCCAGCAACTGCCCCTGACCTCCAGCCCAGGTCACACCTTCTGGTTCCTGAAATGTCCCAGTCGGATTATCGATATCTATCTGGTGCGTGATCCCCCTGAATATATCGGCAGGCAATCCATATAGCGTTTCAGATGTACCCTCACGCTGTACCCATTTCTGCCGTTCATAGACTTCATTATCCGAACGCGATCCGTTATCCAATTCCGCAAAATAGAATTCGTTGACGGAATCGTTGTTCGCGTCCAGGCCAATATACCCTTCGGCGTTGACGACATCTGCCCATGTCGCAACTGTCGCTTCCAACGTCTGATTGTTGTTGTCGTCTAGCGGTGCCAGAGCTAGCGTGTTGTTACCTCTATTCGTACCGTTGACGACAAACTCAGGGAATGTCTTGCCAAACTCTCTTGATATGCCAACCAATCTACGTCCATCGATATCAGCTCCGGCTGTACGTACCTTGACCAAAAATTGATGTGAGATACCTCTGGTAATATTCGGATTCAGCCCAGTGCCGCTATTCCAAAAATCATTCGCAATCAATGCGCCGTTCTGTATGATCTGAATTCGAGTTGCTGGCGGTCCGAAGTTCTGGAATGCATCCCAGATGTCATCGCCACCATTCTGAATGATGGATGCGTCGTAAATATGCTCTGCTGCTGTCTGATCAATATTCCAAGGCGCGGGCAACTCAATGATATTGTCGGTACCCTGCCTGATAGATGGATTCAGATCAGTGATATCAAGCTCATCGTCTCCCGCCGACGTTTCATTGTCGGCAAAATCCTGCAACGCCCGATGCAATTCGATTCCCTGTGTGTAACTGGGAGTCGCCCCGACATGCGCATCCCCTATGTATCTGATATCCCCCGTCGCTCGGGTGATTGTCCAATCTGTCGCTTCAAATGGCATTTGTTTTTCTCCCTAGCACGATCCACGATTAATTCTGATAATTGCGTTCAACATGCCGACTAACCCCGCTTCCATAATCTGTGAGTGCAGGTGCAAATTCTCTTGCACAACTGCCGATTGTGATCCGGCAACCGATATGATCGATTGCTGTAAAAAATCTTGTATCACCTGACCCGAGACAGAACTTTGTCCGGAAATCATGGCTGACCATGCCTGATTCTCGCTCACCAGACCCTGAAATGCTACATTTGTCGCCTGCACCACGCTGACTAATGTCAGATCCTCCGATATATTGGCCATGATCTGGCTGGAAGCAAGGATTACATCCGAGAACGACCAGCTCTCGGAAATCGAGCTGATGGCGGCGGCCGTTGCGATGAACTCCGATGCTGATTGCAGATCGGAGGTGATGATCCCTACCTGCGCTGTCTGTGTCTGCGCGAAAATCTGGTCCGTCTGACTCAGATCGTGCGTGAGTACGCCAAGTGCCGCTACCTGCGCTGCCCAATCGTCGCCCTGATCCAGAGATGTTGACAGGATTCCCATCAGCTGCCCCAACAACAAGACCGTGCTGCTGGAGGAGAGAATCTCATCTACATTCGCACCAACCGCTCGCGTCGCTGTATCCTGATCCGACTTAACTAATCCCTCTACTACTGTTGCCGAGAATTGAGCCGAGCGTAGAATTGTCGAACTGCTGGCAAGATCAGACGACACCAAACCGAAAAACATCTGCACGGCGGATACAGTATCATCGTATTGCGCATTGTCCATGAGCATTGCATTGAACTGCGCAACGCGACTTTCCGTATCTGAGGTAGCCAGATCGGTCGTCATACTGGCTGAAAAACTAGCTTGTCTTGCAACATCTGAACTCAGATCGAATCCCTCATTGATCTGAGCTGTTTGCGCCAACACTCGATTGAGCATCAATACCCAATCATCGCCCACCACCTGTGTGGGACTGGTGATATTTCTGAGAGCTCCGCCATCGACTGTATTTCCGGCTATGGGCTGGGTCGTGCCATCTCTGGGATTTACCCATGTGCCTGTGTAGGAATTTGCGCCACCTGCAGTGAGATCGACACTGATCTGTTGGCCATCCTCTACCCATGCAATGTACTGATTGATGCCGTTGTTTGCTAATGCCTGATTGCCTGTAGCCGTAAGGAGTACATCGTTTGCCAATAGTAATTTTGGATCGCCCGTTAGATTATTCTCCACGAAATTCTGAGCAATCTCATTGTGGTCCGCATGGTCAAATAGCTGTGTGTTGATCGATATGTAGCCGCCGAAATCGCTATCACTGGACGCGTCCTCATCGCCTACAGCGAATCCCACCATACCGCTGAGCATGTACTGCCATTGCGTGTATCGTAGTTGGTGTACAGGCCATACGGGGTTCGGCAATTGCGATCCCTCATCATTGCGGTCCATGTTCATGGCCGGGACCAGCGACCATGTCGGTGGCTGGGTTGGGACTACATCGTTTTGGAACATGTTGAGCTGATGCGCGCGGCTCGGGATATCTCTGAAATCGTCCGAGTAGAAATTCGCTGCCGGTGGGTGCTCACCCAGAGTCTGCAATCCATGTCTGCTGCCTACCCATAGGCCCTGATTGAAATATTGATGGTTAGAAAAATGGAGTGCGTAATTGACAGCCCACGCATCGTTCCTGAACTCCGTTAGATCGACCCCGGAGTCCACGAATACTCCAGGGAGCGATCCGAATCGGGCTAGGAAATAATCGAATAGCCTCGTGTCCATTGCCGACAGTGTATTCGATGTGCCATCGGTATCCCAGCCTATAGCAGCCGTTGTCGGTGCATTTTCATCGTCCGAGTACATCCATTGTCGCAGGGCCAGTCCCTTTTCTGCAGCGTATTCGTAGATTCGATCAATACGCTTCCAATACGTTAGATCGAATTCTGTGCCGATCGTGATGTAGGTTTTGACCGTGATGTTCGGTGGCGCTAAGTCCTCCCAGACCAGAGCGGTCGTGAATATGCCGGAGAATTTTTTCTGCGCAAGAAAATCCAGTACATCTCTCGGTGTTGCTCTGTCCGCACCGATAACTATCAACTCATCAAGCTCGTTCTCTCTGCAGATGTCGAAGTTGATCCCGGCAAATATCATCTGTCGGACATTGCCATTGTGATCGACCACATGTTGGCCATCGGGTGTCAACTCGATTTCGTTTCCGGTTCCGGCTACCACAGTGAAACTGCCTGACTGGCCGTTGAGATCGGTATCCGTGCTCGTGATGGAGTAATTCCACAGGCCAGTTTCGCCTTGATTCGGTCTGGCGCGAAAGAACGCTTTGTATGTATCCGCTAGAGAAATAGTTGCAATCAAATCCACTTGAGATGCAGAAATTAATTTATCGAAAACTGCAACTTCGTCCAGATCACCAGTAAATAATCCCGTACTATTGGCAGCTCCAATTTGCGGCAACGCTTCAGCATCTCCAACAGGAAATGTAAACGACGATATATCTGCTGTCCCTTGCGCAATACCATCGACATAAAATATTACTGTACTCCCATCGCTTGTCATCGCGACATGATGCGGCAGATTATCGGTTATTGCTCCAGCATTTGAAGCGACAACAATCGAATCCGTATCATTGCCTGCAGAGATAAAATACGACAACTGCCGATCTGCAGCACCAGTATTGTCATAATAAAAAACTCCGCCAACATCGGCCAAAGTTGCAGACGTTCCGAAAATGAAATGACCTGTCGATGTATCCAGATGATTATCTAATTGGATCCATGCACATATACTGAATGGCTGGCCATCGTGCAAAAAATTGTATCCATTAAATCCTGCACCCGAAACCTGCAAAAATCCCCCAGCACCTCCAGTCAAAGAGATTGAATTCCCACCTGGATCGGGCGCTAACGACGCGCCACTCAATGAAACTCCCCCAAATGCGGTAGCTGATAAACCAGAATTCAGTCCATCATTTACTACACCACCAGCAATTTGCTCCATCCGCCAATAGCTATGTGGATCGATGGATTTGATTCTGTCTGCGTAGCTCCGAACTACAGCGCCATCATATGCCAGCATCAATGTTTTGCT
>JBPCWY010000230.1:0-9975 GCA_051009035.1 Gammaproteobacteria bacterium | reverse complement strand
GCGAAACGCACATGCACATGAATTGGAACGGATATTCCATCCGCGCGCGCGAAGAAAATCCCGCGATGAAATACGCGTTCCCCAAAGAAGGCGTGATTACCTGGGTGGATAATTTGGCGGTGCCGAAGGGCGCGCAAAACCCGGAAAATGCGAAGAAATTTATGGCGTTTTTCCTGCGTCCGGAAAACGCCGCAACGCAGTCCAATTTTGCCGGCTACGACAGCGGCAACGCCAAAGCCGCGGCGTATTTGGACGAGGATAAAAAATCCGCGCCGGAGCTTTCCGCGCCGCCCGGTTCCAAGCTTGTATTTTCCGAATCCTGCTCCCAAGCCGCAATTGCGTTGCAGGACAAAGTGTGGACCGAAATTAAGAAATAAAACATCCGTTTTCGCAAAAACGGAAATCTTTTACCATCCGTCATTCCTGCCTGCGCAGGAATGACGGGGTTTTTGATTTTTACTTTACTCGTCCCTGCGCTCCAGCGTTGGGACGCATATCGGCGGCGTCCCCGCCGCCTTTCGCCGCCAGCCGCCAGCCGCATAATTTCCCCCTTTCCGTCATTCCTGCGAAGGCAGGAATCTCTTTGTCGGTTGCGGGTTTTTCTTCGTTTAATACGGCGGACAATTGCGGAAGTCAGGCGGGTTTATATCCGCACACGGTAAAGAGATTCCTGCCTTCGCAGGAATGACGGCGGGGGAGCGGGTTTGCGGGCGGGGCGGGGATAAAATTAACGGCTTCGCTGTTGTGAAAACGGAGAATCGGCGGGGCGGGTTTTTTTTCGGGGCGTTGCAATTTTTTTTCTTATTGGGTATAATTTTTCGGAGTCGGCTAAACGGCCGCCTGCGTTTTTTGGCGCGGGAGGAAAGTCCGGACTCCGCAGAGCAGGACGCCGGATAATTCCCGGATGCCGCGAGGCAATGGAAAGCGCCGCAGAAAACAAACCGCCGGATTTTTCCGGCAAGGGTGAAAAGGTGCGGTAAGAGCGCACCGCGTTTTTGGCAACAAAAACGGCACGGCAAGCCCCGTCCGGAGCAAGACCAAACAGAAAGACGATGTTGCTCGCATCCACCATTTCGGGTAGGTCGCACGAGGGCGGCGGCGACGCCGCTCCCAGAGGAATGGTCGTTCCCGACAGAATCCGGCTTACCGGCCGACTCGCTTTTTTTGCCGCCGCAGGATAATTTAAAAAACCGCTTTTCGTTTTACAATTCCGCATGCCCGCGCCGCAGTTTTTTTGGATGATATTCGCCGCTTTGTTGTTCGGCGTGATGGGCGTTTGCGTCAAATTCGCCGCCGCCCGTTTCGGCGTGCTGGAATTGGTGTTTTACCGCTCCGCCCTCGGCTGCGTTTTTACCCTCGCCATCGCCCGCGTTTGGCGCAAAAGTTTGGCGACTTCCAATTTGCGCGTGCATTTATGGCGGGGCGTCGCCGGATTTACCGCACTGGCGCTGTTTTTTTACGCGCTGCCAAAACTGCATATTTCCACCGCCATGGCATTGTTGCAAACTTCGCCGCTGTTTTTAGCGGCGCTCGCCGTTTTGTTTTTGCGCGAGCGCATGAGTTTGCCGCTGGCGGCGTCTTTATTCGCCGGATTTTTCGGCATGCTGCTGGCGTTGCGTCCGGGGACGGGCGGCGAAGATATTCTCGCCGGTTGCGCCGCCGCCTGTGCGGGAGCGGCGGCGGGTTGCGCTTATTTTAATATCCGCCGGTTGGGATTGTTAAACGAAGGGGGCGTGCGGACGGTGTTTTATTTTGCCGCCGTTTCCGCCGTATTGTCCGCGGTGTTGCTTGTTTTTTTCGGGGAATTATCGCCAATTAATTGGACGGGCGCGTTTTGGCTGTTGGCGGTGGGCGCAACGGCGACCGCCGGACAATTCGCCCTAACTCTCGGATTGCACTACGGGCGCGCCGTTGCGGCGTCGGGGTTGATGTATGCGGGAATCATTTTTGCCGGAATATTTGAGTATGTGATTTGGGGCGGCGCGCCGGATGCGGCGGCGTGGGCGGGATTTTTAATGATTATGGCGGGCGGAATCGGCGCGGCGTATTACGGCGGGCGGCGCGGCGGTTAAGATTTTCCGCGCTGTTTTAGGGACAGCGTGAGACGCAGCGTTAGCCGCAAAGTTAACCGCAGTGTTAGCCGTTGCGCCGGGCGAAATCGCGCATATATTCCGCCAGCGTCCGCGCGCCTTCCATTGGCATCGCGTTATACAGCGAAGCGCGGCAACCGCCCAACACGGCGTGACCGCGTAATCCGAGCATGTTGTTTTCCGCCGCGCCCTGCAAAAAACTTTCGGTGAGTTTTTCATCGGGGAGGAAAAACGGAATATTCATGCGCGAGCGGCATGCGGGCGCAACAGGCGAGCAGTAAAAACCGCCGTCAATGCATTCGTAAATCATGCGCGATTTTTCTTCGGCGCGGCGCGCCATTTCCGCCGCCCCGCCCTGTTCTTTAATCCATTCCAGCACGAGCGAAACCATGTAGATTTGGAAAGTCGGGGGCGTGTTTGCCATGGAATCGTTTTGCATTTGCAACGGATAATCCCACACCAACGGCGTTTGCGGGCGGGGCGCAATTAAAGATTTGCGGACGATAACGACCGTAACGCCCGTGGGCCCGAGATTTTTTTGCGCCCCGGCGTAAATCGCGCCGCAGGCGGAAACATCAACCGGACGCGACAATATATTGGACGACATATCCGCAATTAACGGAATATCGGCGCGCGGGAGTTGCGAAAATTCCACGCCGTGAATTGTTTCGTTGTCGGCGTAATGCAAATACGCCGCGTCTTTTGGCGCGGAAAAACCTTCCGGCAAACGGTCGTAATCTTTTCCGGTATCGGCGGCGATATGGACGCGGCAATATTTTTTCGCTTCGTTTGCCGCGCGCAAAGACCAGTGTCCGGTAATGGCATATGCGGCGGTTTGCGTCTCGTCCGGAATTAAATTCATCGGCAACGAAGCCGCCGCGCCCGTTGCGCCGCCGGACAAAAACAAAACGGCGTAATCGCCGCCGATATTCATTAATTCGCAAAGCAACGCGCGGGCGTTTTCGTATACTTCCATAAATTCCGCGCCGCGGTGCGAGAGTTCCATAATGGACGCGCCCGCGCCGCGGTAGGACAAAAATTCGTCCCGCGCCCGCTCCATCACCGCATCGGGCAACCCGCACGGACCGGGGCTAAAATTGTAAGCGCGTTTCATTGCCAAATTATAACATGTTTTTTCGCGCTTGGCAACAAGGCGCGTTTGGAAAAAATGCCGCGCAAAAAATTCGCGGCAATGTTTTTAATGTTGCGGCATTAATTTAACGCCGCTTGTCGGCTTCCGTTTTGTTCGCCAAATACCAGCGGACGGTTTTTTCCAACCCTTCCCAAAACGGCACCGGCGCATAGTCCGGAAACAACCGCCGCAATTTGGAATCGTCCGCGACTTTGCGCGCCACGCCGGACGGCTTTTCCGCGTCCCATTGAATTCTTTCGCGCGGCAACCCTGCGATGTCCGCGATGCCTTCCGCCAAATCGCGGATGGAAACCGCCTCGCCGCCGACATTGACCGGCCAGTCGTCATGCGGCAGGCGCAAGGCGCGGACGATAATATCCGCCGCGTCTTCGGCGTGCAAAAATTGCCGCACCGGCGCGCCGTCCCCCCACGCCCGCACATCGCCGCCCGATTGTTTGGCGTCCGCAATTTTTTTAATCAATGCGGCGGCGGCGTGCGCGCGGTAATCGTCAAACACATCGCCTTCGCCGTATAAATTGGTTAACGCCGTTTGCGCGCAGGAAACGCCGCATTGTTTTCGCGCCGCCGCCATTAATACCAAATGCGCGCGCTTGCTGAATCCGTAAGCTTCCACGGACGGGTGGCAGCGTCCGGAAAAAATATCCTCTTCGCGCATGTCCGCGTCCGGCATCCCGCCCGGATAGGCGCAAGTGCTGCCGACTGATACGATTTTTTGCGCGCCGCCCAACGCCGCGGCTTCAAATATATTCGCCGCCATGCGCAAATTGCGCGCCGCCAACGCCAGCGGTTCGGCGGCGCAAATGCCGATGCCGCCGTAATGCGCGGCGGAATGAATGACCGCGTCCGGTTTTTCGCGCGCAAAATATTCCGCCAACGGCGCGCCGCCCGCATCCAAATCCAATTCCATGCGCGAAGGCGCGAGCGTTTCATAACCCGCCGCCGCGGCGCGCAACACGATGCGCCGTCCCAAAAAACCGCCGCCGCCGGTAATCAAAACCCGTTTCATTAATGCGCCGTTGCCAACATAATTAATCGCCGCGTTTAACCGCGCCGCGATTCCAACGCCATGTCCGCCGCGACCATTTCGCGCACCAATTCCGAAAAACCGGTTTGGGCGGTCCATCCCAATATTTTGCGGGCTTTGGCGGCGTCTCCTTGCAGGGCGTCTACTTCGGTCGGGCGGAAATATTGTTTTGCGATGCGCACGCGCGTTTTGCCGTTTTGGTCTTCGCCGGTTTCGTCCAATCCTTCGCCGCGCCACGAAAGCCGCATGCCGGCTTCGGCAAACGCCGCTTCGGCGAATTCGCGCACCGAATGCGAAACGCCGGTCGCCAATACAAAATCGTCCGCTTCGCCGTGCTGCATAATGCGCCACATGCCTTCTACAAAATCGCGCGCATGCCCCCAGTCGCGGCGGGCGTTTAAGTTGCCGAGCGAAACGGAGTCCGCGCGTCCGGCGGCAATTGCGGCGGCGGCGCGGGTGATTTTTCGGGAGACGAAAGTTTCGCCGCGCAGGGGGCTTTCGTGGTTGAATAAAATGCCGCTGCAAACATGCATGCCGTAGGCGGCGCGGTAGTTTAACGCCATCCAATGCGCGTAAAGTTTCGCCGCGGCGTAGGGGCTTTGGGGGATAAACGGCGTTTGTTCGTTTTGCGGCGGCGGCGCGGCGCCGAACATTTCGGAAGTGGACGCTTGATAAAAGCGGGTTGTTTTTTCGCGCCCCAAAATCCGCAGCGCTTCCAGCATGCGCAGCGCGCCCAAAGCGTCCGCGTTGGCGGTGTATTCGGGCGTGTCAAAACTGACTTTGACATGGCTTTGCGCCGCCAGATTATAAATCTCGTCCGGCTCCGTTTCCTGCACGAGGCGGATAAGATTTGTCGCGTCCGTCATGTCGCCGTAATGCAAAAAGAAATTTTTCCCGCCGTGCGGCCCTTCAAACAGCACGTCCACCCGCGCCGTATTAAAACTGGAAGCGCGGCGTTTTACGCCATGCACGACATACCCTTTTTCCAGCAACAGCCGCGCCAGCAACGCGCCGTCCTGTCCGGTAACGCCAGTGATTAATGCTGCGGGAGACATGCAAAAATTATAACACGCCCGGCGTATTAAACATCCGTTTTGTTTGCCGCCGCCGTTTCGGCATGCGCCGGAATTTGCGCGCGAAAAAGCCCGGCGTATAACGGGCAAGTTTGCAAAAGCGTTTGCGAATCGCCTTCCGCGACAAGCTTGCCTTCGTCCAACACCAAAATGCGCGCGGCAAAATCCACCGCGGCAAACCGGTGCGCAATGATAATTGCCGTGCGTCCGGCTAATAATTTTTGCAGCGCGCCGCGAATTTTCGCTTCCGTTTCCGCGTCCAAAGCGGAAGTCGCTTCGTCCAAAATTACCAGCGGCGTATCGCGGTAAAACGCCCGCGCCAGCGAAATCCGCTGCCGCTGCCCGCCCGACAACAATTTGCCGTTTTCCCCCGCCGGAGAATCTTCGCCTTGTGGCAGGGCGGCGACAAAATCCCCCGCCGCAGCGTTTTCCAAAGCGCGCAGTATTTTTGCGCGGTTGCCCGCATTCGGCGTTTCGGGATAACAAACATTCGCCGCAATAGAATCGCCGAAGAGCAAAGTATCCTGCGTCACCAGCGCGATTTGCGCGCGCAAAGACGCCAAAGTAAAATTGCGAATGTCCTCGCCGTCCAACAAAACCGCGCCCTGTTGCGGCGCGTAAAAACGCGGAATCAAATTCGCCAAAGTGCTTTTGCCCGCGCCGGAACGCCCCGCCAGCGCGACCGTTTCACCGGCGCGAATTTGCGCCGAAAAATTATCCAACGCCGGCGCATCGCGCCCGGGATACTGCATTTTAATATTTTTAAAAACAATATCGCCCCGCGTTTTTGCAATTACTTTCGTCCCGCAGTCGTCTTCTTTGGGCGAATCCAAAAACCCGAATACTTCGCGCGCCGCCGCGAGCACTTCTTCCAATAAAATTAAAGAACGCGCCGCCGCGCGGATGGAACGCGGCATCAACAGCATGCATCCCAAAAACGCCGCGACATCGCCCGCCGTCATCGTTCCCGCCTCCAACGCCCGCGCCGTGTAAAACAGCGCGAGCATGCTCGGCAAGGCGACGGCGAGCATCGCCAGCGGTTGTCCGGCGGCGATGATGATTCGCGTCCGCAACAACGCCCCGCGCAAAACCGAAAACGCCGCGGCGGCGCGCCCGCCTTGCGTGTCGCCGTGTACTTTTACAATCGGCGCGAGCAGGATGGATTCTTGCAAACGGCTTTGGGCGCGTCCGGTTTCTTCCTGCGCGCGCGCCGCCGCTTTTTTCATGCGCCGCCCCAGCCAGCGAATCGCCGCCGCAGTCGGCGGCAATGCGGCGCAAATAATTAATGTTAATTGCCATTCCAAATAAAACATTTGCGCCAAATAAAAAAGCGCCTTCAACGGCTCCTGCACCAGCGCGAGCAAAACGGGCATCGTTCCCCCCGTCATCGCCGGCGTAAAAGTCATAAACCGCGCCGCCGTTTTGCCCGATTCTTCCTCCGCTCCTAGCGGACGCCGCGCCAAATGCGCCGCCATCTCGCGGCGCAAATCGCGCTGCATCGTAATATCCAGCCAGCCGCCCAAATAGCCGCGCCCGTAAGTAACCGCGGGCAACAGCACCAGCACGACTCCGGCAAAAAACGGAATATACTCCCGCGCCACCAAAAAACTTTCGCCCCCGTCCAGCAGCGGTTTCAACATCAGCGGGAGGAGCGGCTCCAACGCCGCCGAAAAAACCATGCAAAGCAGCATCCCGCCCAACGCCGCGCGGTATTTTTGCAAGCGGCAAAGAAAGCGTTTAATTAACGGCAAGCGGTCGGAATTATCCATAACAAAAACAATTATAAATCATAGCGGCGGTTATTGTAAAACGCCGCCAATTTTACGGCGCAAAACAACGCCATGGCAAACGCGGCATTTCCGCCGCGAAACCGCCCGCGCGGTCGTCCTTGATGCAAAACGCCAAAAACGCGCGCGCCCAACGCCGCATATCGGCGCGCTTATAAATGATTATTTTTGCCGCCCGTAAAAAATAACTTTTCCGCTATTGCAAAAAAGCGTACTGCAAGGGAGCGTTTTAGTTAAGTAATTGATAAATCTTTTCCGAAAAACACTTTTATTAAACCGGCAACTGCGGCGATGTTTTTTTAATTTGGCATGTTTTCGCCCGGGCTTAAAAAATTTTCGCCGTTTGTTTTAGCCGTCGGAATACTCATTATCTCCGAATATGTTATATCCCGGGTTTTGGTATAATCTTGCGCATGCTTACTTTGGCGGTTTCGCGCGGGCGTATTTGGGACGAGGCGGCGGCGCTTTTGCGGGCTTGCGGGCTTGCGCCCGATGACGCCGCGCTCGCTACGCGACAGCTGGTGATTCCCACCGAAAATCCGCTGGTGCGTTTGTTGCGGGTGCGCGCGCAGGATGCGCCGGCGTTTGTCGCCAGCGGTGCCGCGCAGGCGGGGATTGCCGGGCGCGATGTTTTGGCGGAGCGTCCCGTGGATGAAATTTCCTGCCCGCTGGATTTGCGGATTGCCGTTTGCCGTTTGGTTACCGCCGCGCCCGAAGGATACCGCCCGGCGGCGAATAAAACGCCGATGGTGGCGACAAAATATCCGAATTTAACACAGGCGCATTTTGCCGGACGCGGCGCGGCGGTCAATATTATTAAACTGCACGGCGCGCTGGAGCTTGCGCCGCATGTCGGGGTCGCCGATATGATTGCGGATTTGGCGGCGTCCGGACGCACCCTGCGCGAAAACGGTCTTGCCGAGCGGGAAACGATTATGCGCGTTTCGGCGGCGCTGATTGTCAACCGCATCGCCGCGCGCCGCCGCCCCGAAGTCGCCGATTTGCAACGGCGCATTGCCGCCGCGATTGCCGGTGATTAAGTGATTAACCGGCTGGATTCGGAAAGCGCCGGTTTTGCCGCGGCGTTGGCGCGGTTGCGGCGGTTGCCCGCGCAAGACGGCGTGCAAGAATCGGTCGCCGCCATTCTTCGCCGCGTGCGGGCGGAAGGCGATGCGGCGTTGTTGGAATTGACCGCGCAATTTGACGGTTTTTCCGCCGCATCCGCCGCCGCATTATTTTTGCCGCCGGAATCGCGGCGCGCGGCGCGGGCGCAAATTCCGCCGCCGCTTTGCCGCGCATTGGAAGAAGCGGCGGCGCGCATCGGCGAATACCACCGGCGGCAGATGCCCGAGTCGTGGCGGCTGCGGGATGCAAACGGCAACATTAGCGGCGAAGATATTTCCCCCGTTGCGCGGGCGGCGGTATATGCGCCGGGCGGTTTGGCGGCGTATCCGTCTTCGGTTTTGATGGGCGTTATTCCGGCAAAAATCGCCGGAGTCGCGGATATTATGCTCATGACTCCGCCGACGAAATCCGGGATTTTGCCGCCCGCGGTTTTGGCGGCGGCGGAGATTGCGGGGGTGGATTCCGTTTTAATGTTGGGCGGGGCGCAGGCGGTGGCGGCGGCGGCTTTCGGCACCGAAACTATCCGCCGCGCCGATGTTGTCGCCGGTCCGGGCAATGCGTTTGTTGCCGAAGCGAAGCGGCAAGTATTCGGTTATGCCGGAATTGATTCTCCGGCGGGGCCTTCGGAAGTGGTTATTATCAGCGACGATTCTACCGCGCCGGAATGGGTGGCGGCGGACATGCTGGCGCAGGCGGAGCATGACGCAAACGCGCAAAGCATCGCCATAAGCCCGTCCCGCGCGCATTTGGATAAAGTGGCGGAATCGCTCGCCGCGCAAACCGCCCGCCAACCGCGCGCAAAAATTATCGCCGAATCGCTGGCGGCGCGCGGCGCATTAATAACCGCGCCGACAATCGCGCGCTGTTGCGAAATTGCAAACGACATCGCGCCGGAGCATGCGCAGGTGATGTGCGAAAATGCGGAGGAGACGGCGCGGCGGATTTGCAATGCGGGCGGTTTGTTTGTCGGCGCATATTCTTCCGTTGCGTTGGGCGATTACGGCGCGGGACCGAATCATATTTTACCCACGGCGGGGGCGGCGCGTTTTGCTTCGCCTTTGGGCGTTTCGCATTTTTTAAAGCGGACGGGTTTTTTACAAACCGGCAAAACGGGGACTCCGCTGCTCGCCGCCGCCGCCGCCCTCATCGCCGAAGCCGAAGGATTGCACGCCCACGCCGCCGCGGCAAAATTGCGCGCGGAATAAGAAACGATTTTGTAGAACGGGGTTGAAACTCCGGTATGAATATTTTCTAATTAAATGTTTGCTAATCTTGCAATGTTTGCCAATCCTGCGAAAGCGGGATTCATGCGTCTTTTTGCGGCGGTTGGATTTTTGCCTTCGCTTGATTTTGCCTTGCGGCAAAATGGAAAGACACATGAATCCTGCTTTCGCAGGATTGGAATAGGTGCAGGATTGGCATAAGTGTAAAATTGAAATAATGCAAGATTGAAATAAGTTTGGGATTGGAAGAAGCGCAGGGTTAGAATAGGCGCGGGATTGGAATACATGCGGGGTTGTTTGTATTGCGGCAACGGCGCGGCAAAGGTTATTTCTTTTTGGCGGATTTTTTTGCTTTTTGTTTTGCGGCGCGCGCTTGTTTTGCGGCGAGTTTTTGCATGACGCAAAATAACGCCGTCCAGTCGTCTTTTAGGTGTCCGAATTCTTCGGATTGTTCCATGCGTTTTTTTGCCGCGCGTCCGAGTAATAGCGGCATGTTTTCG
>JBPCWY010000229.1:0-14781 GCA_051009035.1 Gammaproteobacteria bacterium | reverse complement strand
ATGCTTTATTTTGTTTTTCCGAAAAAAGGATATTGCCGTGAGCGACGCCGTGGATTTTGCGCAAAAATTGCAGCCGGTCAGTTTGAAAGAGCGCATGGAAAGCTCTTATTTGGATTACGCCATGAGCGTGATTGTCGGGCGGGCGTTGCCCGATGCGCGGGACGGGCTCAAACCCGTGCATCGGCGGACGCTGTTTGCGATGCACGAAGTCGGCAACGATTTTAACAAACCTTACAAAAAATCGGCGCGCATTGTCGGTGATGTTTTGGGTAAATACCACCCGCATGGGCAGGACGCCGTTTATGACGCCCTCGTCCGCATGGCGCAGAATTTTTCCATGCGCGAAATGCTGGTGGACGGACAAGGCAACTTCGGCTCCGTAGACGGCGACAACCCCGCCGCGATGCGTTATACCGAAGTGCGCATGGCAAAAATCACCCACACGCTGCTTGCCGATATTGACAAAGAAACGGTGGATTTTTCGCCGAATTATGACGGCGCGGAAATGGAGCCGCAGGTATTGCCCGCGCGTTATCCGAATCTTTTGGTTAACGGGTCGTCCGGCATCGCCGTGGGAATGGCGACAAATATCCCGCCGCATAATTTGGGCGAAACGGCGGACGCCGCGCTGATGCTTTTGGAAGACCCGGAATGCGAAGCGGACGATTTGCAAAAAGCGATGCCCGCGCCGGATTTTCCCACCGGCGGCATGCTTTCCGGGCTTGGCGGGGTGCGCGAGGCGTATCGGACGGGGCGCGGGCGGGTCGTGATGCGCGCCAAAACGCATTTTGAATCTTTGGATAAAAAGAAAAAAGGAAAGGCGGAATTGTTGACGGAAGCGCCCGGCGGCAAACAGGCGATTGTGATTGACGAATTGCCCTACCAAGTCAACAAGGCGGCGCTGATTTCGCGCATTGCCGAACTCGCGCGGGATAAAAAACTTGAAGGCATTTCCGATTTGCGGGACGAATCGGACCGCTCCGGAATCCGCGTGGTGATTGAATTGCGCCGCAACGAAAACGCCGAAGTGATTTTGAATAACCTGTATAAAGAAACGCAGATGCAGGATAATTTTTCCATTAATATGGTCGCGCTGGTCGGCGGGACGCCGCGCCTGCTGGGATTGAAAGAGTTGTTGCTGTGTTTTTTGCGCCACCGCCGCGAAGTGGTGGTGCGCCGCGCCGTTTTTGAATTGCGGCGGGCGCGGGCGCGCGCGCATTTGCTGGAAGGATACGCGGTGGTTGCGGCGAATATTGACGAAATTGTTAACTTGATTAAAAACGCGTCCTCTCCGGCGGAAGCCGAAAAAGAAATGCTGGCGCGCGCTTGGAAAGCCGGGGAAGTCGCGACGATGCTGGCGCGTTTGCCGAGCCCGGCGGATGCGATGCCCGAAGGCGCGGACATGTCGCGCGGTTTGCAAAAAGGCAAAAGCGGCGGATATTTATTTTCGCCCGCGCAGGCAAAGGCGATATTGGACCTGCGCCTTGCGCGGTTGACCGCAATGGAGCGCGGCAAAATCTCCGCCGATTACGCCGCGGCGGTGGACGAAATTACGGCGCGGCTGTCGTTGTTGGCGAGTCCGGAAAAAATTGACGGCGTGATTGGGGACGAATTGCGCGAAGTAAAAAGCGCGTATTCTTCGCCGCGCCGCAGCGAAATATCCGATTTTGACAACAGCGCATTGGACAAGGAAAACCTTATCGCCGAAGAAGACATGATGGTTACTTTTTCGCACCGCGGTTATGTCAAACGCCAGCCGGTTTCCGATTACCGCGCGCAACGGCGCGGCGGGCGCGGCAAACAAGCCGCCGGCACGCGCGAAGACGATTTTATCAACCGCCTGTTTGTCGCCAGCACGCACGATTATCTTTTGTTGTTTACCAACATGGGGCGCGTGTATTGCAAAAAAGTATACGAGTTGCCGCCCGCATCGCGCACCGCGCGCGGGCAGCCGATTGTCGGATTGCTTAATTTGCAGGAAGACGAAGCGGTGCAAACCGTTTTGCCCGTGGACAATTTTGACGGCGGGCGTTTTGTCGCGTTTGCCACCGCCAAGGGCGTGGTCAAAAAAACGCCGCTCAATGCGTTCGCCAACACCCGTAGCAACGGCATCATCGCCATTAATTTGGACGGGGACGACCGGCTCATCAACGCCGATTTAATAGACGACAACGGCACGATACTTTTGTTTTCCAACCGCGGAAAAGTTTTGCGTTTTGCCGCGAATACTTTGCGCGCATTGGGGCGGACGGCGCGCGGCGTTTCCAGCATGAATTTTAAGGAAAACGAAAAAGGGCATATCGTTTCCATGCTGGCGTTGTCCGAAGAACAAGCGAAAAGCCACGCCCTATTAATCGCCGCCGACAACGGGCGCGGCAAACGCACGAACGCCGCGGAGTTTCCGGTAAAAGGGCGGCGCGGTTACGGCGTGATTGCGATGCAGCTGCAAAACAGAAATAAAGACGCCGCGGTAGTCGGCGCGACTTTGGCGCACGACGGGGACGATTTGATGCTGATTACCGACAGCGGCGTTTTGGTGCGCACGAACATGAACCAAATCCGCAAACAAGGGCGCAGCACGCAGGGGTTTTCGCTGATTCGCCTTGACGCCGGAAGCCGCCTTACCGGAGTCGCGCGCATCGCGGAAGAAGAGGACGGCGGCGAAGAATAATGCCGCCCGAAATCAGCGTGGTCGTGCCGACATTTCGGGAAGCGGCCAACTTGCCGGTTTTGATTCCCCGCATCGCCGCCGCGCTTGCGGGGCGCGATTTTGAGATTATTATCGCCGATGATTTTTCCGGCGACGGCGCCGATGCGGCGTGCGCGCAATTATCCGAAAAATATCCGCTGCGTTTATTATCGCGGCGCGGCGCGCGCGGATTATCCGCGGCGGTGATGGACGGAATCGCCGCGGCGCGGGGCGAAATTGCGGTTGTGATGGACGCCGATTTATCGCATCCGCCGGAAAAAATTCCCGAGCTTGCCGCGGCGTTGCAAAGCGGCAAAGCGGATTTTGCCGCCGGTTCGCGCTACGCCGAAGGGGGCGGAATGTCCGGCGACTGGCCGCGTTTGCGGCGGATTAATTCTTGGGGCGCGACAATGTTGGCGCGCCCGCTTGCGCCGCTTGCCGACCCGATGTCCGGTTTTTTCGCCTTGCGCCGCGCGCAAATGCCGCCGTCCGAAATATTGTCGCCCATCGGATATAAAATCGGTTTGGAAATCATCGTCAAAGCGGGGCATGCCGCCGGGCGCATCGCCGAAGTGCCGATTTTTTTCGGCGAGCGGCAAGCGGGCGAAAGCAAAATGACGATGCGCGAACAATTAAATTATTTGCGCCATTTGCGCCGTCTCTACCACTACCGCTGGCCGAAAACAATGGAAGCGCTGCAATTCGGCGCGGTCGGCGCAACGGGTTTTATTTGGGATATCATGTTTTATTACGGATTGCAGGCGCTCGGCGCGCCGCATTTATGGGCGCGCGCGGCGGCGTTTTGGCCCGGCGCGACTTCCAACTGGTTTCTAAACCGGATTATGACTTTTAAGACGCGCCCGCGCGCGGCGGCGGCGGCGCAATGGGCGGGTTTTGTCGCGGTATCCGGCGCGGGTTTTTGCGTCAATTGGGGAATGTATGCCTTGCTTACGGTGCAGACGGAATTTTTTATGCAACACCGTTTTGCGGCGTTCATTCTCGGCATACTCGCCGGCGCGGTTTTCAATTTCATCGCCGCCGACAGATTAATTTTTCGCGCAAAATAATATTTTCCGCAACAATATTTCCCACCGTTTCAGTTTTTACCGGAATGAAAAATATTAAGAGGAATGACGGCGACGGAAAATGGCGGGGTTAAAAATTGATTTTCCATTGCGCGGATAGCGCGCTTTTGCCGTTGTTGTTGTCGTATTCCGCCGCCGCCGCCCATTCGCGGTTGCCGATTGCCGCCGCATAACCGATTGTCCAAATTAATGACGGACGCCGTTTTAGCGAAACCGCCGTTTGCTTTTCGGCGATGCGTTGCGGGGTTTTTCCGGCGAATGCTTGATAGGCGTCTCCGGCGGCTTGCGGGTATTGCAAAATTATTTCGCCGCCGCTGAATGCCGTTTTTTGTTTTGCCGATATGCGGATTTTGCCGCCGTTGCGCAAAAAATTTGCGGATTCCAAACCCGCCGTCCAGCCGTCCGCTTTCGCCCCGCGGATGCCCGCGATAAATTTTCTTTCCGCTATGGCGGCGCGTATGTTTTGCGTTTCGTATTCGCCGAATATGTTTAAGTTTTCGCCGAGCGCGCGCAGCATGCGGATTTTGCCGCCGTTTGCGGTTGTGTCCGCCGCGCCTAATGCGCCGAAGTTTGCGCCGCCAAAAATATTGTTTTCGGCAAAGCGCGATATTTCGGCGGATAATTTTAATGTTTTATTGCCGCCAAAAAAACGCACGCCGCCGTTTTGCGAATCCCCGAAAACGGAGAATGCAAAAGAAGACGCGCCGCCGGGGTTGGAGATTACCGGCTGCAATATTTCTTTTGCGGCGTTACCGGACGGGGCGGGCGTTTCGGCGGCGGGGATAAAATCGGAAAGGGCGATGTTGTGATATACGCCGTCTATGGTTTTGACGGCGACCGAAATCGCGCCGAGCCGCCCGCGCAAATGCGAAAATGCGGCGGGCAAACCGCTCCGCAAATCGCGCAATTTAACCGCCGCAACGCCGGAAGTTTCCGCCGTTTCCATAGTTTCCAAATGCGCGACCGCCGCGCTGATATTTATCACGCCCCAGCCGAAAAGTTCGTCCGGCGTATTCGTTGTAACCCGGGTCCCTATCGGAGTTGCGGTGGATAAAAGAATCATGCGAATGGCGGTCATCGGCATTTCCGGCGCGCCGCTTTTGAGCACCGCCAACGCTCCGGCGGCTTGCGGGGCGGAAAAAGAAGTCTCGCCGACTCCGAAGCGGTCATAGCCGCCGTCCGCGGTTGTGGTGTAAACTCCGCGGTTGAACGCCGTGATACACCACATCTTTGCCACCGTCCCGCAACCGTTGGACGGGGATGCAAGAATGTAACGGCCGCGTGCTCTTTCGATTCCCGATACTACGACAAGCCATTTTTCCGCCAAACTGTTATTTAGGGACGGAAAATTGGGAACCCGTCCCGAAGTGATTACCGGAATATTAAGCGTAGATAATATGCCGTAATTTTCATCTATAAACCCGTCCAGAAAAAACCCGATTGAAACTATCATGCCCCCGCTTCCGCTTCCTATGCATTCGGAATCGGACGCTTGATTTGCGCAACGAGTTAAGGCGACACGTTTGGTTTCTCCGTTATAATCGCCGTTGCCCGCCGACCATACATGGACGGTATCGGAATCTTTTAAAATCTCCGCCAAAGTATTTGCCTGCGCGGTATCGGTCTGCATGGTATGAACTTGGGTATGCGTAGGCCCTCTCGCCGTATAGCGGACGCCTTCGTAAGTTCCCGTATACTCCCGCACGAAGTTATAACTATGGTTGGCGATGGGAATACCGTCTCTTGCTATGCCCCGAAAAATATCCGCTTCCTGCGCATCGTTTTCTTCCGTCCCCCTAACGCTAAAATCAAACAATACCGGAACGATTTTTGCCAGCGGCGCAACGCCGTGTATTCCCGTCCCGTTATGCTTCGCCGCAATAACGCCCGCGACTCCCGTTTCATGCCCGTTGCCGTCGCTGTCAGTTAATCGCGCCGCGCCTTCGCCGTAATTGAGGGAATTGGTGATTATGTTGGCGTCCAAATCCGGGTGGGTTGCCAGCACGCCCGTTCCCACAACGGCGACTGTAATGTTTTGCCCGAAATATTCGTTCTGGTAAGCGTAAAGCGCGTTTATCCTTGACAATACGAGGCTTCCATTGTATTCCGGCGTATCAAAAGGCGGCTGCGGCATTTCAGTATCGTCATCGCACTCGCCGACCAAATCCATGGTGCCGTCCTTGCAATCTTCAATTTCAGGGCAGGTATCAGTTTTCGGAATTGAGCCGACAACAGGGCAAGTTTGGCAACCGCCGAGGAGAACTTCGCTGTCGTCATCGCAAGTTTCAATTGCGGGGCAAGTATCAGTTTTCGGAATTGAGCCGACAACAGGGCAAGTTTGGCAACCGCCGAGGGGAACTTCGCTACCGTCATCGCAAGTTTCAATTGCGGGACAAGTATCAGTTTTCGGAATTGACCCGACAACGGGGCAAGTTTGGCAACCGCCGAGGGGAACTTCGTTGCCGTCATCGCAAGTTTCAATTTCGTTTGGCGGTTGGGCTGTATCGGGCGCACTGCCGCCGCCGCCGCATGCCGCCGGCAACGCGCTTAAAATTAGAACGATGAGAATGTTGCGGAGTTTCATAAATTGCGGGCTTGTTTTTTCATTATACCATTTTGCGGGAGCGTTTGCCTTGCACCGCGTAGGCGGGAATCTAAAAAAGCAAACTTCGGCGAATCGGTAAAATCTTGCAACAATGCCCGGTATTTTGGATTCCCCTTGTGCGGAAATGACGGCGAGGGGGCGATTGGCGGGCGGCGGGCGTTTTATTAAAACCCAAGCCCGCCGCCGTTTGCGTTAATTTTGCTTTGCGCCGGAATTGAAAAAAATATTATTCCGTTTTGGCGAAACGCCGCGCGGGCGAAAAGCGGTTAGGCGCGGTCGCCGTAGCCGGTGATGTGTTCGGCGAGGCGTTCGTGCGTGCCGTAGATGAAATGGCGCGACATGTCTTCGCGGTATTTGCTCGCCGGCGGCGTCCGTCCCATCGCTTCGGCGACTTCGCGGATATACGCCGGGGACGCGCCGCAACATACTCCCAAATAACGCGCCTGCATCTTCCACGCTTCTTCGGCGAAGGCGCGGATTTCGTAGCGGTTGCAATTCATCGGCTCCAGCGCGGTTGGAAACGGGCGTCCGTGCGGCGCGGGACAGGCGCAGCCGTTGTTGTCGGGTAAATTAAAAAATGTCGGATGCGCTTCGGTCGTCCGAAAAGTAACCGGCAACGCCGCGACATGGCATTTGACGCGCGCGCGGATTTGGCGGATATAGGGGAGCATGGTCGGCGGTCCGCGAAAACAATTCATGCCCGTAACATCCGCGCCGCGCTGTTCCAATTCGGCGCAAGTATCAACGATGGACCAGTCGTCCCGCATTTTATTCTCGCCCATCGGCGAAATCGTAACGACCGCGGGCAAACCCGTTTCGCGGATAGCGTCCAGCGCGGCAAACGCTTCGCCGGCGTAATAAAAAGTTTCGCCGATAATAAAATCGGCGCCGGCGTCCGCCGCCCAGCCGCACATTTCGCCGAACATCGCGCGCGCTTCCCGCTGCGCGTTTTTGTCCTCCGGATTCCATACATTCGTATTGGAAATATTGCCGGCGAACAGATTCGGCTCCGCGCCGGACGGCACATCGGCGGCGACTTCGCGCGCGATTTCCAGCGCCGCCAAATTGAGCGGGCGCAACAGGTCTTCCTTTCCCAGCACGCGCATTTTTTCGCGGTGTCCGTTGTAAGTAAACGCCTGCACGACATCGCTTCCGGCGTGCTGAAAATCCTTATGCAAAGCGCGCAGCGCCTGCGGATTATCCAGCGCGACTTCCGGCACAAACGCGCCGGACGCCATATAGCCGCGGCGCTCAATTTCAAACAAAAACCCTTCGGCGCAGACGACTCCGCAAGCGTCCAACCGGGCGGTCAAGCTTCGTTTCGCAGTCATGAGAAAAACCTCCTTATATGTTTAAGCGACAAACAATTATACCAAATTTAACATATTTTCATCCGCCTCCAAAAAAATATTTGCCGCGCCCAAAAAAGATTTTTAAAAGAGATTCCAACCCCGCCAAAACAAACGGAGCGGTATGCGGGCGGAAAAGCGGTGCAGGGAAATAGCGCGCAAAAAACAGCGGAAAATTACGGGCAGGGCGGGCGGATTAAGAATTAAGAGCGCGGTTTTTTCTTTTCGGGGTCGTAGAAGGGGAATGGCACGACGACCGCCGGAATTCTTTTTTGGTGTCCGTCCAGTTTCCCGATTTCCACTTCCGCGCCGATTGTTGCGTGTTCAACCGCCATTCGGCAAAGCGCGATATTTTTTTGCAACACGGGAGAGCGCGTTGCGCTGGTAATCACGCCCGCTTGCGCCCGCCCGGCATATACGCCGTCTCCGTGCGCCGCCGTTTCTTCGCCGGCAATTTCCAAACCGACTAATGTCCGTTGCGGATGTTCGCGGCGGCGCGCCAAAGAATCCGCGCCGATAAAATCTTCCGTTTTGGTTTTGGCGACGGCAAAACCGATGCCCGCTTCAAACGGGTCGGTTTGGTCGTCAAATTCATGCCCGGCAAATATCAATCCCGCTTCCACGCGCAACATATCCAGCGCGGTTAATCCCGCCGGCAATAATCCCAACGGCGCGCCGTGTTTCATGACCGCGTCCCATACTGCGGGCGCGTCTTTTGGGTTGCAAAAAATTTCATAGCCAATCTCGCCGGTGTAGCCGGTGCGCGAGACGACAACCGGCTCGCCGTTTTCGCCGCCCAGCCGCCCGACGGTAAACCGAAACCATTTTATTTCTTCCAACGCCGAACGGTGCGGCGGCGTCCAAATTATTTCTTTAAGAATGTTGCGGCTTTGCGGACCCTGCACCGACAAATTATGCAATTGGTCGGTGGAAGTTTTAACGTGCGCGTTTAATCCCAATTCCGCGGCTTGCCGGCGCAGCCATTCGCCGCCGTAATCGCACCCGCCAATCCAGCGAAAATTATTTTCGCCCAAACGAAACAATGTCCCGTCGTCTATCATCCCGCCGGTTTTATAACACATCGCGGCATAAACGACTTGCCCTTCGGCGAGCCGCCGAATGTCGCGGGTTAAACAATATTGCAGCAGCGTTTCGGCGTCCGCGCCGGTGATTTCAAATTTGCGAAGCGGCGACAAGTCAATCGCCGCGGCTTTTTCGCGGCACGCCCAATATTCATTAATCGCGCCGCCGGCGGCGTATCCGGCGGGCAGCCAGTAGCCGTTGTATTCCGCAAATTCGCGCGTCAATTTTGCCGTGCGCGGGTGAAAACCGGTTTCTTTTGTCATTTCCGCCTCCGAATCGGGATGTTTGCGAAAGAATACGGAACGCCGCGCCCGCATGTTTTTTGGATACGCGCGCACATGAATATCGGTCGGGTTCCAGCCGTTTGCCGGGTCAATATCGTCCGGGCATGCGGAAGAAACGCAAACAATGTCCGTTAATGCGCGCAATAAAACATAATCGCCGGGACGCGACCACGGTTCGTCCGCGTCAAGCGCGCCGCATTCCGCAATGTTTGTATTAAAAAAGAAATTCATCGCCATCCAGCCGCGCCGCGCTTCCACGCCAAACGGCGCGAGCGCGTCGTTAAAATTGTCCGAACAATTAACATGCCCGGGATAACCCATGTCGTCGTAATATTTTGCGTTGCACGCCAGACCGAAAGCGTCGTGCCGGTTGCATGTGTCCTGCACGATTTCCACCAGCGGCTGAAAATTGTAATCGTAATATTTGGCGTGCAATCCGGGCGCGGGGTAGGCGCGCGCATTGAGCGACCGGCTGGCGGTTGCATCCAAACAATATTCTTTTCCTTTATCCAGCGCCGCCGCCGAAAACGCCTGAAAATCGGTGCATTGCCGCCCCTCCACATCAATAAGCTGAATCCATTCCCCTTTCTTAATCGTATACGCCTGCGCGGTCGCGCGGGGAATGCAAAAATCGGCGGCGGCGTCCGCCAGCGGCGGCGGCAACTGCGGCGGGCGGTTTTCGGCGGGGGCGGCGCGCGTGATAAACGCCAGCAGCGGAGTGGGGGGATTTTGCGCGTCCGGCGCCATATCTTCTCCGGGGGCGGCGACAACGGCGAAGCAATCTTGGGCGGCGGTAAAATCCGCTTCTTCGCCCGCGCCGCCGTCCGGTCCAAAGCGGAGGATGGAAACGGCGCAGGCGGCGGAAATATTTAATTTTTCCAAAAGATTTTTTGCCGCCGGCGCATCGCCCTTGGCGAGCATTGTTTTAAGATTTTCCGCCCGCCCGTTTGCCGCCGCCCCCAACATTTCGGCGGCGGATTTTCCCGCCGAATCAAAAACGGCGATTTCCGCCGGCTGCCCGCCCTCCACATCCACGAGGCGCAACGCATCCCCGCCTGCCAACCGGACGGCAAGCGCGCCGCCTCCGGCAATTTCATACCGCTCCACGCCGGACGGCAGCGAAAAAGCCCCGGCGCGGTAAGGACGGCGTTTTTCCCGCAAAAAACGGGGCGGAATAAGATGCTGCTCCATGCCGGATATAATAACATGAATTTTCCGTATCCGCGCCGGATTAGAAATACCGTTTCGGCAAAAACCGGAAGATTCCCAATTTCGGTTGTTTTCTTTTTTAATAATTTGGGGCGAAAGATTCCCGCCTTTCGCCGGCATGGAAATTTAGGATTGCGCCGCCTTCTAATTCATTCCCAGCTCTTTTTTGCGTTTTTCCGCCCAGCCGCTTATTAGGGCGTCGCTGATTAATCCCATGCACGAGACGCATAATCCTACGACGAGCGCTTTGCCGATGTCGCTGTGCGCCATCGCTTTGAACATTTCCTGCCCCAAATCTCTGGTGCCGATGAACGCCGCGATGATTGCCATGAATAAACTAAACATAATTGTTTGGTGGACGCCCAGCATGATTTCCGGAAACGCCAGCGGCAGGCGGACTTTCCACAGCAATTGGAAGCGGTTGCAGCCCGCCATTAATCCCGCTTCCACCGTTTGCGGCGGGACTTTGTTTAATCCAAAAACGGTGTAGCGCACCGCCGGAATAATTCCGTAAATTACAATCGCCGTAATCACCGCTACATCGCCCACGCGAAAAAGCATAATCACCGGGATGAGATAAATGAACGACGGGAAAGTTTGGAAAGTGTCGCATAAAAATACGGCGGCGCGCGATTTGCGCGGCGAAGACGCCGCCCACACGCCCAGCGGGACGCCGAAAAATACGCATACCAGCGCGGCAAAAGTTACCGTGTAGGCGGTGATGACCGCGCGTTCCCAAAAGCCCGAAAACGCGATAAATAAAAACAGCAGGCAGGGCAAAACCGCCCCCCGCTTGCCGATTAATTTCCATCCCGCCGCCGCCGTTAGCGCCAGCGCCGCCGTCCACGGCACCCATTGAAACATTGTCCGCATCGGAATTAGGACATTCACCAAAAAACCGTCGCGGTAAAAAGACAGCGCTTCAAAAAAGTTTTGCGTAATATAATTAACCAGCCCGTCCCAAAACGGCGCGGTGGTGACGACCAGGGATTTGGGAAATTTTTGCGCGTGCGGCGTAAGCCATGCGAGCGTGAAAGTCAGCGCGACAACCGCCGCCGCCGCCGTTAGCGCCGGATGTTTTTTCCAAAACGGACCGGACGCCAAGTGCGCCGGTTGTTTGTGCGCCAGCCCCAAACTTAACCGGTCCATTGTGATTGCCATAAATACGATTGCCGCGCCGATTTCCAACGCTTGCCCGATGCGCAAACTTTGTAGGCGAAACAGCAAATCCTGCCCCAGCCCTTTTGTGCCGACAAAAGAAGCGATGACTACCATCGCCAAACATTGCATGATGACCTGGTTTACGCCGACCATCAGCGAATCGCGCGCCGCCGGAATATCTACTTTCCACAACATTTGGCGCGGCGTGCAGCCCGCCATTTTTCCCGCTTCGCGCACTTCGCCGGGAACGCCGCGTAATCCCAGCAATGTCAGCCGCGCCATCGGCGGGACGGCGAACATAATTGTGGCGATAACCCCGGCTTTGTGCGAGATGCCGATAAAAACGGCAATCGGAATCAAATAAGAAAAATGCGGCAAGGTTTGCATGATATTAAGCGCGGGCAGCAACGCCCGTTCAAAACGCCGCCAGCGCGCCGCGGCGATTCCCAACGCCAGCCCGGCAGCGCAGGCAACAGCGGCGGCGACCAGCACCGCGGAAAGCGTAATCATGGAAAGTTTCCATTTGCCGAAGAGGGCGAAATAAAATATGCAGCCGCCCGACAGCAGCGCTATTCTCCATCCGCCCACCCACCAGCCAAAAACGGCGGCCAGTCCGACCGCCGTAGTCCACGGCAACGGCGGCGCCAATTTGCCGAATCCTTTTACCGTCAGCGCGTAGGTGAAATCTAACGGCCATTCAATCAAAGACGCCGCCGCCCGCGTCATGTCCTTAAAAGTCAGCGTGCCGAGAATTTCTTCGCGGCGCAAAAAATCCGCCGCCGCATTAATCCATTCAATAAAAGGCAGGGCGTATTGTTCCGGCCAGATAACCGCCCATTCCGGCAGCGCGGGTTTTAGGAGCAGCAGCGCGGCAAACGGCAAAAACGCCAAAAAACGGCGCGCCCGCCATGCGGCGTTCACGGCGCGGATTCAAACAGCGCCGCCAGCACCGTTTCGCGGCGCAGAACGCCGACTACTTCGTTGTTTGCATTAACGACGCGCAGCGGTTTGTCGGAGGCGAAAACTTTTTTTGCCGCCGTCGCCAGCGTATCATCGGCGCCGACCGTTTCCGCCGCCGCGGACGAGCCGTCCGGAGAATCCATAATGCTGCCGGCGGTGATAATTTTGTCGCGGGAAATGTCTTTGACAAATTCGCGCACATAGTCCGTGCGCGGATGCAATACCAGCGATTCCGGCGCGCCGATTTGGTCTATGCCGCCTTCGTACATAATGGCGATGCGGTCGGCGAGGCGAATCGCTTCGTCAAAATCGTGCGTGATAAATACGATGGTTTTGTGGAGCATGGATTGCAGGCGCAAAAATTCGTCCTGCATTTCGCGGCGAATAAGAGGGTCAAGCGCGGAAAACGGCTCGTCCAAAAACCATAAATCCGGCTTGACCGCAAGCGAGCGGGCGATGCCCACGCGCTGTTGTTGCCCGCCGGATAATTCGCGCGGGTAATAATTTTCGCGCCCGCGCAACCCCACCAATTCCAGCATTTCCGCCGCCGCTTCTTCCCGCTGCTTGCGTTCAATTCCCTGCACTTCAAGCGGAAAAGATACATTTTGCAACACCGTCCGGTGCGGCAGGAGGGCGAAGTTTTGGAATACCATTCCCATGCGGTGGCGGCGCAATTCGGTTAATTCCGCCGCGCTTGCCTGCAACAAATTGCGCCCTTCAAAAAAAACTTCGCCGGCGGTGGGTTCAATCAGCCGCGAAAGGCAGCGCACTAATGTAGATTTTCCGGAGCCGGAAAGTCCCATGACTACTAAAATTTCCCCGGCATGCACTTCCAGCGACACATCGCGCACGGCGGTGATATAGCCGGCTTTTTTCGCCGCTTCGGGAGAGGGCGCGCCGTTGTGTTCGCGCAAAAAAGCGGCGGGAGAATCGCCGTAAAGTTTCCATACATGGCGGCAGGAAATGACGGGCGGGGCGGCGCTCATCGTGCCGGGTTTTCGCGCCGAATTGCCAAAAAAAAGGGGCGGTGCTGCGCCGCCCCTTTTGTCGGCGATACGCCGGAACCGCCGCCAATTACAGCCATTTCTTCCATTTACCGGCGTTGTCTTCCAGCCATTTATCCGCCGCCGCTTCCGGCTCCATGCCGTCAATGTCTACAAGCTTCGCCATCACCGCCACATCCAAGTTGCTGAAATTAATATTTTGCACAACTTTGTAGACGCCCGGATTCTTCGCGGGGAAATCTTTCCACACGCCGATTTTGAGATAGCCGCCTTTCGGATTGCCGCAGTCATACACTTCATCGGGATTCATCCCCCACGAGGCGTCTTCCGTGCATTTCTGGTCCCATTCGGGGAATTCAATAAACTTCCCGTCATACAACGCCTCAACAAAATTCGGCGTCCAATTAAAAAGCACGATAGGGCGTTTGGCTTCGGAAGCGGATTTTAATTCCGCCCACAACGCCGCCGCTTGTCCGGCATTCACGACCTCAAAATCAACGCCGAGTCCCTTGACCCGTTTATCGTCATTTTTCAGCCAGTCCGCCGGTCCCGCCAAAAAACGCCCTTTGGGAGCGGTTTCGGGCGTGGCGAAGATTTCCGCACAGGCATTCAACGCTTTCCAATCGGGAAGACCGGGGCATTGCTCTTCTACATATGTCGGATACCACCATTCTTCGCGGGTTTTGGCGTCGTGCGTGACGGCGTCAATAACGCAACCTTCGGCGACCACTTTTTCAAAGTTTTCGCCAAACGCGCCTTGCCATACTTCATGCACCAAATCAATGTCGCCTTCGCACATGGACTGGTAGACGGCTTGGCTGTCCGCCGGGACATATTCCACTTCCGCGCCGGTTTCGCCCAAGATTTTGCCGACAATATGCGCGCCGACAATCTGGCTTGACCAGTTATGAATGGGGATTTTCACCGCTTCGGCAAGCGCCGGGGCGGAGAACAAAGCGCCCGAAAGCGCCGCGATTAATAATGTTTTTTTCATGGGTTTCTCTCCGATGGGTTGAAAAATAAAGGCGGAGTATAGCATATTTTACGAAATTACGCCCAACGGAGCGAAAAAAGGCAAAAAACGGGATTCCGGCAATTTACGCCCCATTTTTACGTTTCCGGAAATGCTATTTGCGTGAAAAATCGGCGCGGGCGTTGACGCCCGTATTTGCAGGAAAAAAATTCGGATTTCCGCCTTGTACTAAACATCGTAAAAGGGTAAAAATCCGCGTTCAGGAATTTCCCCGCTCCCGGGTGTTGGGGAAATGGGATTGCGAAAACGGCATGGGGACAACTTCGGCGGCTGCCGGTTCGCCGGGTTTTTCGGCGTATTCGTCCGGCAAGTGCGCCAA
>JBPCWY010000228.1:0-6830 GCA_051009035.1 Gammaproteobacteria bacterium | reverse complement strand
TTTTGCCAATAGGCGTTTGACAACGCGCGCAAACCGTTTTCGTCCGCGCCGTGTTTGGCGGCAAAACGCTGCTGCCAAACGCTGCCGTTTTGTCCGGAATCGGCGCGCGCGCGGATAATTCCCAGCCACTCGGCAATTTCGTCTTTGTCCACGCCCGCCGCTTCAAGCCCGCGCTCGGCGTAGGTTAACGCTTTTCCTAAAATTAAATCGCGCAGGCAAATAGTTTCGCCGAGCCAGTCAATTTCCGCTTTGAGTCCGTCCCGCGCGGCGCGGTAAAAATTGTCGCGCACGGCGGAAAACGGCATCCGCACTTTTGTCGTGCGCGCCGTTGCGCCGACAAACGCCAGATGCAAATGGCGCACCAGCCCGGTGTAAAAAGCCATGTTTGCGGTCATGTCCGCGGTCGTCGGACCGGACGGCATGACGCGGTGTTCTATGCGCAAAAACGGCGCGTTATTGGCAAAACCCAGCACCGGGCGGTTCCAGCGCAATATGTCGCGGTTGTGCAAAATTAAATGCATCATGTTTTCCGGCGGGTCGTCGCGCGCAATCGGCAACAGCGCGGCGAGCGCGACAAAATTGTCCTGGAATAATTCCAGCAGCGAATCTTGCAAATAACCGTGTCCGAAAATATCGTCGCACCGGCGTCCGTAAGGCAAGCTTTGGGCGTTGCGCCCGACAAACCGCTCGTACATAATTTGTTCAAACAACGGCACGCGCGTTTCTTCCCACAGCCGCTTGCCCAGCAAAAAAGGCGAGTTGGCGGCAATCCCCGCGGTGAGCGCGGAAACCATTTGCGCCGCGTTGTAATACGCCGCGGAGAGCGGCTCTTCCACGCTTAAATGCACTTGCAGAGAATTCGCCGCGCCTTCAATGCTGAGATTGTCCGCGTCAAAATGGAGCGCGTCTTCGCCTTCGCCGATGTTGACATGAAACGGGCGGTTTTTGTTGAGCAGGCGCAGTTGTTTTTCCAGCGCGCGAAAATGGCTGCGCCCGGTAACCATTTCGGCGGTTAAATGTCCGCGCTGCAAAGACGGCAAAATGCCGGACAGCAAAATTTTGGCGCCCACCATGTCGGCGCAGCGGGAGGAATGCATGCGGTTATTTTCCAAAGAATCGCGCAGCTCCGAAAACGGGCGGCGCGCCAAACCGACCGGGTCAATTTCAAATTCCATGTTAAATTTCGCCATTTCGTAATAGCCGTTGCTGTTGGCGAAATATTCCATGAATTGTTCGGCGGCGGGAAGCGGCGCGCCGTCGTCGCCGATGAGGCAGCTTTCCACTTCGCAGCCGAGGGTTTGCGGGTGCAGCGGCAGGTATTGTTTGCGCACGCCCCACGCGGCGGCGAGCTCCGTTTCTTCTTTGAGTTTGTCGTTGAACAACTCGTAATCTTCGGCGCTAAACGCCGATTCTTCGCCGTCGCGCGCGCGCAGCAAACTCGCGCCGATGCCGGTTTTGGGCTTTCCGACAATGGAAATCATGCCCCAAACACGGGTTATCCGCTCCGCTTCATGGCGTCAAAAAATTGTTTGTTAGTTTTCGTCTCGCGCATGCGGTCCAGCAAAAATTCGGTCGCTTTGTCATCGTCCATCAGCGCCAGCGCCTTGCGCAAAACCCACGCGTTTTTGAGCGCTTCCGGCGACAGCAAAAGCTCTTCGCGCCGCGTCCCCGAAGGGCCGATTTGCACCGAAGGATAAATTCGTTTTTCGGCGAGGCGGCGGTTTAAATGAATCTCCATGTTGCCCGTGCCTTTAAATTCTTCGTAAATGACTTCGTCCATGCGGGAGCCGGTTTCAATCAGCGCGGTCGCGATAATAGTCAGCGAGCCGCCTTCTTCAATGTTGCGCGCCGCGCCAAAAAAACGTTTCGGACGCTGCAACGCCTGCGCGTCTACGCCGCCCGACAACACGCGTCCCGATACCGGCTGCACCGTATTGTACGCGCGCGCCAAGCGGGTGATGGAATCCAGCAGCACGACAACATCTTTTCGCATTTCCACCAAACGGCGGGCGCGTTCAATCACCATTTCCGCCACCTGCACATGGCGCGTCGCCGCTTCGTCAAATGTGGACGACAAGACATCGCCGCGCACCGAGCGTTTCATTTCGGTGACTTCTTCGGGGCGCTCGTCAATCAGCAGCACCATTAGCGAAACTTCGGGGTAATTTTCTTCTATGGCGTGCGCGATGTTTTGCAGCATTACCGTTTTGCCGCTTTTGGGGGACGCCACCAGCAAACCGCGCTGCCCTTTTCCGATGGGCGAAATAATGTCAATAATCCGTCCGGTAATATTTTCTTCGGCGCGCATGTTGCGTTCCAGATTCAGCATTTCGTTCGGAAACAGGGGGGTTAAGTTTTCAAATAAAATTTTGCCCTGCGCGACTTCGTCCACCGGCACGCCGTTAACTTCTTCGGGGCGGGCGAGGGCGAAATACCGCTCGTTGTCGCGCGGCGTGCGCAAACTGCCGGCGACCAAATCGCCGGTGACGACGCCGTGGCGGCGGATTTGGTTCGGGCTGACATAAATGTCGCCCGGTCCGGCGGCGTAAGATTGGTCGGCAAAACGCAAAAATCCGTAGCCGTCCGCCATCACTTCCAGCGTTCCCTGCCCGTAAATCCGCTCTCCCTGCCGGGCGCGCGCTTGGAGCATGGCAAACAACAACTCTTGTTTGCGCATGCGGGCGGGATTGGCGACTCCCGATTCTCCCGCCATGCGCACGAGTTCGCCGACATGCATCGTCCGCAGTTCGTCCAAATTGACGACCGCGCCGTTGGCGTTTTCGGCGACTTCGTCGGGCTCCCGCGACGCTTCTTCGGCGTTCGCCGCTTCCATGCGGGCGATTTCGCCCGGCACTTTTTTGACAAACCGTTTGCGGTGGTAAAACTGCTGTTTTTGTTGGGGCATGAAATTAAAATCTCGCGCGTATTAAAAAATAAAACCTTGGAAAAGGCGGAATATTAGGACGGGTTTTGTATAAATTCCATCAAATCGGCTTTTCCCGCCGCGCCGATTTTTGTCCCGGCGCGTTCGCCGTCCTTGAATAAAAGCAAAGTGGGTATGGCGCGGACGCCGTATTCTTGCGCCGTTTTGGCGTTGTCGTCCACATTAATCTTGACGACGCGCAGTTTGCCGGCGCATTCGGCGGCGATTTCTTCCAGCAACGGCGCCGCCGCCTTGCACGGACCGCACCACGGCGCCCAGAAATCCACCAGCACGGGGAGCGGGGAGCGCAATACTTGCGCCTCAAAATCGCCGTCCGTTGCGTCAATAATAGTTGTTGAGTCGTTCATATTTTTTCCAAAAACGGTAATAAGTGGTAATATACGGCGGAGGCGGCAAAAAACCGCCCCGAAATTGCCGGAATATTTCCGAATGCGCCGCTTTGCCGCCGCGGGTTTTTGCCGCCGGGAAAGTTTCGCGCAAGAGAAACGCGGGAATCATACCATAATTTTTTACCAAAATCAACATGCCCATGAAACTTTATGATTGCGACACATGCCCCGCCTATTGCTGCGGCTATCCCGTCATTGAGGCGAAACCGAAGGATATTCGCCGCTTGGCGCGCCATTTCGCGCTGGAATACGAGGACGCGCGCGAGCAATTTACCGAAAAGGAAAACAACCGGGTGCGCAAAATGCGCCAGCGGCCGGACAAAAAACTCGGCGCGCCGGTGTGCATTTTTCTCAACCAAAAAACCCGCAACTGCTCCATATACAACGCCCGCCCCGATATTTGCCGCGAGCATCCGGGCGACCGCTGCGAGTGGCACGACCGCCGCCAGCTGGAGAGCATCGGCGACAAAAAAGTCATCCGCCTCAAAGTCATGCCGTGGGATATTGACGCCGATTATCCGCAATATACCGCGAAAAAACTGCCCGCGTTAGTCGCGGCTTACGCCAAAGGGCGGGGTAAATTTCCGCCCCGCAAAACATAAACCACGGAGAAAAATCATGCCCAAAACCGCCATTAACGCCCCCGATGCGCCGCAAGCCATCGGCGCGTATTCCCACGCCGCGCGCGCCGGAAACCTCGTTTTTATCTCCGGACAAATCCCGCTTTGCCCGCAAAACGGCGAAATTGTCGCGGGCGGGGCGGCGGCGCAAGTCGCGCGGGCGTTTGCCAATCTTGCCGCCGTGTGCAAGGCGGCGGGCGGCGGTTTGGACGATATTGTCAAATTAACCGTGTATTTGACCGATTTGGGCGATTTTGCATTAGTCAACGCGGAAATGGAAAAATTATTTTCCCGCCCGTTTCCCGCCCGCGCGGCGTTGGGCGTTGCGGCTTTGCCAAAAGGCGCGCGGGTGGAAGTAGAGGCGGTGCTGCAAACCGGCGCGGCGTAAAATGCCCGAATATCTGATAATCGGCGGCAAAACCGAAGACGCCGCGCCCGCCGCGCTTGCCGTTGCCGCCGATTTGGCGGGGCGGCAGGAAGCGCAAGTAGATATTGCCGCCCCGGTCGCGCATCAAGACGCCGTTTCGCTTTCCGCCTGCGTGCGGCGGGTTGTCGGATTTGATTTAACCCCGTCCGCCAAGCCCGATTTATCCATGGATTCGCTGAAACAAAAAGCCGCGGGCGGCTGGCGCGGGCTGCTTTCCGCGGCGCGCGGGGCGGCGCGGGGCGCGGCGGAAAATTTTGAACAATACCGCGGTTTGCGGGACGAATTGCGCCTCGCGCGCTACGATATGATTATTGATTTAAACGCGGACGCCGGAAGCGTCATCATCGCCCGCTTGGCCGATTCCGTGAAAGTCGCCGGATTTTCCGCGGAAAATTTACCCGGCGCCGCACCCGGAATGGCGTTGTTTTACCACGACAGCTACGCCGTCCCGTCAAATCTCCCGCGATTGGAGCAGTGCCGCCGCCTCGCCGGACGCGCATTAAATTACGAACCCGGTCCGCAACCGGGGTGGAATTTTAAAGATTTTCCGCGTCCCGAATGGACGCCCGCCGCGCCGTTTATACTGCTCGGCGGCAAAATCCCCGCGCCGTTTGGCGAAATATTAACCGGCGCAAATCTCCCGTTATGCGGCGCACCGCCCGCCCCCGCACCGCCCGAAACGATTTCGCCGCCGGATTTGCTGGCGCTCGCCGCCGCCGCCGTTTGCGTTGCCGGCAACGGGCTCGCCGCCGGATTGGGCGCGGCGTTGCGTAAACCCGTGTTTTTTATCGGCGGCAAACCGCAGCTCCCGCCCAACGCGGTTTTAACCGATTCACCCGCGGCGCTCAAAGAATCTTTGGACGGCGTTTTGCGCCGTTTGCATCCGCCCGCCGCCCCAAAATCCGCGCCGGATTCGCCGTCCGCAGATTCCGCATCGTCCGAGGGCGGGTTGCGTATTCGCGAAAATTAATGCCGCCCGCCCGCCTGCTTTACACGCTGGCGTTATACGCGGCATCCCCTTTCATTTTAATATACGCCGCCAAAAAACGCCGCTTAAACCGGCAATGTTTCGGCTTTGTCGCGCCGCCGCCAAGCGCCTCGCCGGTCGTTTGGTTGCACGCCGTTTCGGTCGGCGAAGCGGCGGCGGCGGGCGAATTGGTGGAAATTTTACGCCGCCGCGGCTGCCAACTCGTCCTAACCCACACGACGGCGGCGGGCGGCGAATGGCTGCGGCGGCGGCACGGCGAATACGCCTATATTTGCGCGTTGCCGCTGGATTTTCCCGGCGCGGCGCGGCGTTTTATGCGGCGCGTCCGCCCGCAAATGGCGGTGATAATGGAAAAAGAATACTGGCCAAACCTGCTTGCCGCGGCAAAAAACGCCGGCGCTGTTTTGTTTCTCGCCAACGCCCGCTTGGGGCGCAAGGCGGCGCGCCGTTATGCGCGGGTTGCGCCGTTGTTCCGCGAAATGGCGGGCGCATTTAACATCGCCGCGGCGCAAACCCGCGCCGATGCGCGGCGGCTGGCGTTTTTTGGCGCGCCCCGCACAATCGCCGCCGGCAATTTAAAATTTGACCGCCCGGTATGCGCCGAACAATCGCGGCGCGGGGCGGAATGGCGGCGGCATTGGCCCGAAGGCAAAACCGCCGTCCTCGTTGCGGGCAGCCGCCGCGGCGAAGAAGAAATTCTCCTGCGCGCCATGGACGAAGATTTTTTGCGCCGCTTTTTTTGCATTTTCGCCCCCCGCCATCCGGAGCGGGGGGACGAAGTCGCGGCGTTGCTTGCCGCGCGCGGATTATCTTTCGGACGGCGTTCGCGCGGCGATATTCCCGCCCCGGCGCAAACGGGGGCGTATTTGGCGGATACTTTGGGCGAAATGGACGCTTTTTACGCGTGCAGCGATGCGGCGGCGGTTTGCGGCAGTTTTTTACCGTTTGGCGGGCAAAATCCAATAGAAGCGATGGCGTCCGGAGTCGCCGCGGTTATCGGACCGCACGCGGAAAACTACCGCGCATTAGTCGCCGATGCCGTCCGCATATCCGCCCTGCAACAAGCCGAAAACGCCGAAGACGCGGTGCGCCGTTTGCGCATGCTCGCCGCGGACGAAGAGGCGCGCCTGCGCCAGCGGCGGGCGGCAAAAGAATTATGCGCGCGGCACGGCGGCGCATTGCAAACGCACGCCCGTTTGGCGGCGGAAATATTGGACGGCGCGCCCGTTTCCGCGGCGTAAATTTTTGGTATAATAACGGGCGGGGCGATGAAAGAAAAACAAATGTCAGACATGCGCGAGCTTGCGCAGGCGATGAACCGCGTAGCGGACGCGATTAACCAAAGCAACGCGTTAATCGCCGAAGTGCGGCGCGAAAATCCGGACCTCGTCCAAGTCCCCGAATTGCTCGCGGAATTAAACCGCCAACTGCGGATGATAGCATCGCGCCTTTAATTTTTTTG
>JBPCWY010000227.1:0-6522 GCA_051009035.1 Gammaproteobacteria bacterium | reverse complement strand
CGGCATAACCGGCGAAACATTAATAAGCCAATCCCGCGAAGGCATAACGGAGCGGGAACTCCCCCCCAACACGGGCATGTTCACCATGGGAAATCCCTGCGCATGGCTGGACGACAAAGAAAACACGGACGGCGACCGCACCTTCCTATACCGCTCCCGCCGCCGCTATTCGGAGCCGTATAAAACGCGGATACTATCCAACGACCGCACCTTCCTATTAGGCGGCAATCTCCGCCTGTTATAACCCCCTCCGTCATTCCCGCGAAAGCAGGAATCTCTTTACAATGTGCGGAATATAAACCCGCCCAACTTCCGCGATTATCCGCCGTATTAAACGAAAGAATTACCCGCCCCCGACAAAAAGATTCCTGTCTACGCAGGAATGACGGCGAGGGAGGCGAAGCGGACGAAAATATAAAACGGTAAACTATGATTCGCCTTGCGCCAAAATAAATTTCGGCGCAAGAAAAAAACTAAACTCCCGTCATTCCTGCGTAGGCAGGAATCTCTTTACAATGTGCGGAATATAAACCCGCCCAACTTCCGCAATTACCCGCACCCGACAAAAAATTCCCGCTTTCGCGGGAATGACGGCGGGGGCGTTTTTGCAAAATTTTTAATTTTCTTGGTCCGATTTTTCGCCCATTTTGTGGAGGTTGATTTGGTAGCCGTGTTCTTGGTAATGCTGGTAGCGGGCGCGCGCTTCCTGCATTTCGCGCGCGCGGTTTTCGGCTATCTCTATTAATGTTTTAAAACGCCCGAATGAAGACGGCGGTTTCGGCTGCCACCAAATTAATACATCCGCATGAAAACCGCCCGGCGGTTCGCCGATTCCGACTACCGCGGGGGAATCTTCCGCCGCATCGTCTTCCGCCCGCGCATGCGGCAAAAAATCCCCCGGCTGCGCGGTCCATAAATAATTGTCCACGCGCTCCGCTTCCGCTTCGTCCGCCGCCGCAATGTAGGCGCGCCAACCGCGCGGCAATACTTTTCGCGACAATACGCCGTGCAATAAACGCATGCGGTCGGCGACATAAACATAAAATACAATTTGCGTCAATGTTTTTTTCCTTTGGCGCGGCGCATTAAAAATTGCGCGAGCAACGGCACGGGACGTCCCGTGGCGCGTTTTTTGGATGTCCACGCCGTCCCCGCGATGTCCAAGTGCGCCCAGTGTTTGCAGTCCGTAAAATGGGATAAAAAACACGCCGCCGTAATCGTCCCCGCCGCGCGCCCGCCGATATTCGCCAAATCGGCGTAATCGCTTTTGAGCAGGGCGTTGTATTTTCCGCCCAGCGGCAAACGCCAGCATTCGTCCCCCGCCGCGTCCCCCGCCGCCGACAATTCCGCCGCCAGCGAATCGGACGCGCTCATCATCCCGCTAAAATGATTCCCCAACGCAATCACGCATGCGCCGGTTAAGGTCGCCGCATCCACCACCGCCGCCGGTTTGTAGCGCGCGCAATACGCCAGCGCGTCCGCCAACAACAGCCGCCCTTCCGCGTCCGTGTTTAATACTTCAATGGTTTTGCCGTTCATCGCGCGCACGACATCGCCCGGTTTGACCGCGCGCCCGCCGGGCATGTTTTCGCACGAAGGAATCGCCGCGACGACATGCAACGGGAGTTTCATCAGCGCGCAAGCGCGCATCGCGCCGAATACCGCCGCCGCGCCGCCCATGTCAAATTTCATTTCGTCCATCGCCGCCGCCGGTTTTAAGGATACGCCGCCCGTGTCAAAAGTAACGCCTTTGCCGACTAATACCACCGGCGCGCCCGCCGCCCCGCGGTATTCCATGATAATCAATTTGGGCGGTTCCGCGCTGCCTTGTGCTACCGCCAAAAACGCGCCCATCCCGAGCGATTCCATGTCTTTGCGGTTTAATATCCGCGTTTTGAGGGCGGGAAATTCCGCGCCCATTTTGCGCGCTTGCGCCGCCAAAAACGAAGGCGTGCAAATGTTTCCCGGCTGTTCCGCCAAATGCCGCGCCAAACGGATTCCTTCCCCCACCGCCGCCGCGCCCGACGCCGATGCGCCTTTTGCCGCCGCCCGCATGGATTTGAACGCCGCTACCGGACGCGCCGCCCCCAAACGATAGCGGTATGCGCCCCCCGCCGCCGCCGACAAAACCGCGTCCGCCGGAGCGCCGCACAGGATGGTCAGCGACTCCGCATTTTTAATATTTTCCACCGCGGCGGCAACCGCCCCCGCCGCGCCCGCCGGGGATTCTTCGCCTTGTCCGACAAGGATAATCCGCCCCCAATTTGCGCCCGCAGCGGTCAGCGCCGCCGTTTCGCCCGCCGCGGCGGTATAACCGCGCCGCGCCGTATCGGCGATTAACCCGCCCAAATGCCGGTCAATCCGTTTTATGTCGGGCGAAAAAACCATCTTGCCGTTTTTCGCTTCCGCGACAACCAGCAAAACTTCGTTTTTATCCGCTACAATATCTTTGTGAAGCAATGAAATCCGCATATTTTTTCCTTTCCGTCCGCGCCGCTAAAACCCGGCAGGGCGATTATACACGGTTATGATATACCGCAAAGCGCATTTCGCCGATTGCGCCCGCCACATGGGGGCGGTTTTTCCGGCGGTCTTGGCGGTTAGCGGGCTGATTTTTTTGTCGCGCCTGCTCGGCGAAACCGTCGCCAGCGCGCTGCCGTTCGCTTCGCTGTGGCAGTTTCTCGCGCTTGCGTTAATTAAATACATGCCGCAACTGCTTACCGTGTCGTTGTTTGCCGGAATTTTGCTCGCGCTGGAACGCGCTTTTTACCGCCGCGAAATGCTCGCGTGGCACGCCGCCGGACTCGGCTTGCGCCACTTTGCCGCGCCCGGATTGTTGTTCGCCCTGCCCGTTGTTATTTTAATCGCCGCGTTGTCGTTTGCCGCATCGCCGTGGGCGTCCCGCACCGCCGATTCTTTGCGCGCCCGTTTGCTCAACGATATTAACCCGCAAAATATTTCCGCCGGCGAATTCGGCGTGGCGCCGGGCGGGGAATACACTTATTTTGTGCGCGGCGACGATTCGCGCGGCAATATTTTTATCGCGCGCAACCGCGGCGAATCGCACGAAATTATTTCCGCCCGCGCCGCCCGCCGCGGCGGCGGAAAATGGATTTTGCTGGAAGACGGTTCGTTTTACCGCCGCCCGCGCAATGCGGAAAACAAAAACGCGCCCGAAATTATCGCGTTTAGCAAAATGCAAATCCGCCTGCCGCCGGAACAATTTAATCCGCAACGCCCGCGCGGGGCGAAACTCGGCGCACTGCAATGGAATACGCCCGCCGAACGCGCGGAATTAATTTGGCGCATTAACCAGCCGCTGGCGGCGTTATTTTTCGCCCTGCTCGCGCCTTTTCTCGCCGCGTCTTTCGCCCGCGGAAAACACCGCCACGGGTTTATGCTCGCCTTGCTGTTGTTTATTATCTATTTAAATTTAATGTATTTCGTCCGCGCCCGCATGGCAGAAGAAGGATTGCATGTTTTGCCCGCCCTGCTTCTCGCCCCGTCCGCCGTATTTGCCGCCGCGCTGGCAATCCGCCGCGCCGCCGTCCCCTAAATGCCCGTCCTCCCGCGTTATTTTATCTTGCGCATCGGGGGCGCAATCGCCCTCCTGTGGACGGGATTAACCGCCCTCGTCGCCGTCCTGCAACTTGTCGCCGAAGCGGACGAATACGCGCCCGCCGCCGCCGCACTGCTCGCCCTCGCGCAAACGCCGCGCCTCGCATTGGAAACTTTGCCCTTTGCCTGCGCCATCGCCGCCGCCGCGTCTTTGCAACGCATGGAAGAATCGCGCGAATTGCAAACGATGCGCGCCGCCGGATTATCGCTGGGCAGAATCGCCCTGCTCGCCGGTTACGGCGGCGCGGTTTTTGCCGCCGCGGCGTTGTTGTTGGGTGAAGCGGTTTTGGAACCCGCCGAATCGCTCGCGCGGACAATCAAAAACCGTCCCGCCGCAAAAGGCGATGTGTGGCTGCACCACAATGGCGAATTTTTTCATGCCGAAAAAATCATCCCCGGCGGCGTGATGAAAAATATCGCCGTTTATAACCTCCGCCCCGGCGCGTTAAAAATCCTAACCGCCGCCGAAGCGCGCCGCACAAAAAACGCATGGCAATTGGAAAACGGCGAAGAGTTTGCGCTCGCCGAAGGCAAATCCGAATCGCGGCAATTTACCGCGCGCGAATGGAATTTTCCCCTGCCCGCCGCCGCGCTTAACGCGATTATCCGCCGCCCGCGCGAAATGTCCATGCGCGCATTGGCGTCCGCCGGAGCGTTGCGCGATTCCGGCGCGGGCGCGCGTTTTGCCGTTGCATTTTGGCGGCGTTTGGCGTCCATTCCCGCCCCGCCGCTGCTTGCCGCCTGCGCCATTTGGAGCATCGGCATGCGCCGCCGCATCACCGTCTCCGTCTTGTCCGCAACCGCCATCGGCGGCGCGTATTATTTCGCCGCATTAATGTCCGCGCAAACCGCGCTGGCATTAAACTTCCCCGCCCTGTCCGCCGCCCCGATACTATTACTCGCCGCCTTCCTCGCCTACGCCACAAAACGCCGCTTCACCTAACCCGCAAACATTTACAACCGCCGCTTATATTTACAAAAATGCAAACAACAAAAACAACAAAAAGATTCCCGCCTTTCCCCTCTTCCCCGTCATAAAAGTTCCCGCCTTCCCCCCTCCGCCGTCATTCCTGCGAAGGCAGGAATCTCATTCTTACTTCAATATGCCGCAAGAGATTCCCGCCTTCGCAGGAATGACAAATGCTATTTATATTAACTCACTCTTCCAACAACTTCGCGACTGCGGCGCGGGCTTCGCCGACTCCGTTTTTTTTCAACGCCGAAAACGGCATGGCAAAAACATGCGGCGCAACTTCCGCCAGCATTTTTTCCGTTTCCAAAACGCGCCGCCGCAATTCGTTGCGCCCGAGTTTGTCCGATTTATTCAACAACAAAAGCACCGGCAAACCGTCCGCCAGCGCGAGAAATTGCATGTCGGATTCGCCCACCCCGCGCCGCGCATCGGCGACCAAAACGGCGCCCGCAATGCAGGGTTCGCGCAAAAAGCGCGCGATATTTTCGCCCCAATCGCGCCGTTCTTCGCGCGAAACTTTGGCGTAGCCGTAGCCGGGCAAATCGGCGAGCGCATGCCCGCCCGCCAGCGCAAACAAATTAATCATGCGCGTCCGCCCCGGCGCTTTGGCGGCGCGGGCAAACCGCCCGCCGCACAAGGCATTCAACGCGCTGGACTTCCCCGCATTGGAGCGTCCGGCAAACGCCGCAACCCGCCGCCCCGGCGCAACGCCCCGCGCCGTCCACCCGCCCCCCAAAAATTTAGGATTACGAAAATCAATCACCGCCGCATTGTAGCAGTTTGGAAAAAATGCCGCAAAAAACAAAACACCGCCCCGTTTCCGCGCGCGCCGTTTTTTTTCCGTTCCCGCGCACAGGCGGGCGTTTTCCAATTTCGCAAAAATTTTAATGGCGCGCAATTTGCGGCGGTTTAAAAAAATGCATGCCGCAATATTTTTCATTAACCAAAAACCCGCGCCCATTTTATTAAAATATTAAAAAGGGGTAAAATAACGGTTTTCGCACTATGGGGAAAAGTATTATGCCGCAAATATCGGATATTCGCATTACGGAAACGCGCGAGCTTGCCGCGCCGCAAACGCTGCTGGATGAACTTCCGGCAGACGACGCCGCGGCGGCGCATATTGTCGCCGCGCGCAAGGCGGCGGAGCGCATTATCCACGGCGGGGACGACCGGCTGCTTGTCGTCGCCGGGCCGTGTTCCATCCACGACCCCGAAGCGGCGGAAGAATACGGCGCAAAATTGGCGGCGGCGGCAAAGCAGTTTTCGCGCCGCCTGCTCGTCGTAATGCGCGTTTATTTTGAAAAACCGCGCACGACCGTCGGCTGGAAAGGACTGATTAACGACCCCGGTTTGGACGGCTCTTACGACATCAACAAAGGGCTGCGTTTGGCGCGCCGCCTCTTGCTGTCGCTCAACCGGCTCGGACTGCCCTGCGCTACGGAATTTTTGGATGTGATTTCGCCGCAATACCACGCCGATTTAATTAGCTGGGGCGCAATCGGCGCGCGCACAACCGAAAGCCAAAGCCACCGCGAGCTTGCGTCCGGCTTGTCATGCCCTATCGGTTTCAAAAACGGCACGGACGGCAATATCAAAATCGCCGCCGATGCGGTTCGCGCCGCCGGACGGCCGCATCATTTTCTTTCCGTCACCCGCGCCGGACGCAGCGCAATTTCCACGACCAAAGGCAACAAAAGCGCGCACATTATTTTGCGCGGCGGCAACGGCGAGCCAAACTACGATGCAAAAAATATCAACGCCGCCGCCGCCGTCCTGTCCCAATCCGGTTTGCCGGCGCGCGTGATGGTGGACTGCTCGCACGCCAACAGCGGCAAAGATTACCGCAAACAACCGGCGGTCGCCGCCGACTTGTCCGCCCAAATCGCCGCCGGCGACATGCGCATCATCGGCGCGATGATAGAAAGCAA
>JBPCWY010000226.1:0-4902 GCA_051009035.1 Gammaproteobacteria bacterium | reverse complement strand
TTTTGGGCGCGGTTTTGGTATAATGGGGGTATGTCCATATCCGACCGAGACGGTAACATCTGGTTTGACGGCAAAATGATTCCGTGGCGCTCCGCCACCGTGCATGTGCTGTCGCATTCGCTGCATTACGGGATGAGCGTTTTTGAGGGCGTCCGCTGTTATGCCGCCGATTCGGGGGCGGCGGTTTTTCGCCTGCACGACCACACGCGGCGGTTTTTTCAATCGGCGCATATTATGGGCATGAAAATTCCGTTTTCCGAAGAGGACATTAGCGAAGCCCAAACCGCGGTCGTGCGCGAAAACAAATACGGCGCATGCTATATCCGCCCGCTGGCGTTTTACGGCGCGCATTCTTTGGGGCTGGCGGCGACGGGCAATCCGGTGCATGTCGCCGTTGCCGCCTGGCCGTGGGGGACTTACCTCGGCGAAGAGGGAATCCAAAAAGGCATCCGCGTTAAAACTTCTTCGTTTGCGCGCCATCATGTCAATTCTTCCATGTGCCTTTCCAAAACCGGCGGGTATTATGTCAATTCCATTATGGCGCACGCCGAAGCGGCGCGGGACGGCTACGACGAAGCGTTGCTTTTGGATGTGGACGGGTTTGCCGCCGAAGGGGCGGGGGAAAATTTGTTTATCGTCCGGGACGGGCGGATTTACACGCCGGAGCTGGCTTCCGTTTTGGCGGGAATCACGCGCGATTCCGTCATGCGCCTCGCCGCCGATTTGGGATACGAAGTGCGCGAAACGCGCATGACGCGGGACGCCGTTTATTGCGCGGACGAAGCGTTTTTTACCGGCACGGCGGCGGAAGTTACGCCCATCCGCGAATTGGACGGGCGGACAATCGGCAAAGGCGGGCGCGGACCGGTTACCGAGGCGTTGCAAACGGCGTTTTTTGAGTGTGTCAAAGGACGCCGCGCCGGTTTTGAATCGTGGCTGACGCCGGTTTCCGCATGATTCCCGCGCGCTTTTCGGTATCCGCTACGACCGTGCCGGCGGCGAAATTGCCGGCAAGCTGCCCGCCCGCCGGACAAAAAGGATGGGACAAACATCCGCGCGTTTATTTGCAATTGTCGCGCCAAAAACCGCGCCAGCATTGCCCGTATTGCGGCGCGCTGTATGTTTTGGAAACGGAAAAATGACGCAGTTTTTTACCGTGCATCCGCAAAATCCGCAGTCGCGCCTGATTCGCCAAGCGGCGGAATCGCTTGCGCGGGGGCTTGTCGTTTATCCGACCGATTCGTATTATGCGCTGGGTTTTTTGCCGGAAAATAAAGACGGGGCGGCGCGGGCGCGCCTGTTGCGCGGGTTGGACGAAACCCATTTATTTACTTTGTTATGCCGCGATTTGCGCGAAATTGGGCATTACGGCGCGGTGGATACGGCGGCGTTTCGCGTGATTAAAAAACGGATTCCCGGTCCGTATACTTTTGTATTAACCGCTCTTCAAAAAGTATCGCGCCACTTGTGCCACCCGCGCCGCAAAACTATCGCGTTTCGCGTCCCGGCGCATCCGGTTGCGCAGGCGTTGTTGGAAGAAGCGGGGGAGCCGATTATCACAACGACTCTGCGCATGCGCGGGGACGAAACGCCGCTTGCGCCGTCCGATTTTCGCGCCCGTTTGTCCGGCGCGGTAGATGTTGTTTTGGACGCCGGTCCGTGCAGCATGACTCCGACGACGGTGATTGATTTTAGCGAAAGCGCGCCGCGCCTGTTGCGCCAAGGCGGCGGCGCGGTGGACGAGGACGGAATGTTATGACGGCGCGGCGCGTTGTTTCCGGAATGCGCCCGACCGGCGGATTGCATCTCGGTCATTTGCGCGGCGTTTTGCGCAACTGGCGCGCTCTGCAAGACGCGGGGGACGAATGCTTTTTTTTTGTCGCCGACTGGCATGCGCTGACGACCGAATACGCCGCGCCGGAACAGATGCGGCGGCATGCGCGGGATATGGTGGCGGCGTGGGTGGCGGCGGGAATTGACCCGGCGCGCGCGGTATTGTTTCGGCAATCCGATGTCCCGGCGCACGCCGAATTGTTTACTTTGCTTTCCATGATTTGCCCGCTGCCATGGCTTTCGCATTTGCCTTCTTACAAAGAACAAAAATCGCGCCGCGGTTTGGACACGCACGGATTTTTGGGCTATCCGCTGCTGCAATGCGCGGACATTATGATTTACCGCGCGGACGCCGTGCCGGTGGGCGAAGACCAGGCGCCGCATATTGAATTTGCGCGCGAAATCGCCCGCCGTTTTAACCGGCTATACGGCGCGTCCGAATCTTTCCTGCAAAAACGCCTTGCCGTCGCCGCCAAAATCGGCGGCGAAGCCGACAAAAAAATCCGCGCGCAACAACGCGATTACGCCGAAAAAGGAGATAAAGAAATTTTACAAAACGCGCTGGCGGACGCGGATTCGCTCGCATTGGACGGCGCGGAAAAACAAACTTTGCGGGACGATTTGCGCTACGGCGGGGACGAAATTTTACGCCCGCCGCAGGCGTTGCTTGCGCCGACTCCCAAATTGCCGGGCACGGACGGGCGCAAAATGTCCAAATCTTACGACAATGCGGTGGACATGTTTGACCCGCCCGAAATAGTGGACGAAAAAATTCGCGGCATGCCGACCGACCCGGCGCGCATTCGCAAAACGGACAAAGGCGAACCGGAAAAATGTCCGGTGTGGGGCATGCACAAAATTTTTTCCAACGAAGAAACGCGGCAATGGGCGGAAGCCGGATGCCGCGGCGCGGAGATTGGATGCGTGGAATGCAAAACGCGCCTCGCCGGATTTATCAACGCCGAATTATCCCCGATTTTGGCGCGGCGGGACGAAACGGACGGCGGCGCGGCGGAAGATATTTTAGCCGCCGGCGCGGCGCGGGCGCGCGAAACCGCCGAAGAAACATTGCGCGCGGTGCGCGTCGCGATGCGGATTTCGTCATGAACCGCGCGGCGGACGAATCGCAAATACCGCTTGCGCTGATTTACGGCGAGCCGTTGCACGAAGCGCCGGCGGCGCTTTATATTCCGCCCGCGGCGTTGCGGGTGATGCTGGATAATTTTGCCGGACCTTTGGATTTACTTTTGTATTTGGTGCGCAAACACCGTTTTGATATTTTGGATGTGCCGATGAACGCGCTGTGCCGCCAATACGCCGAATATGTTGAAGGGGCGTTAAAGCAGGAGAAAAGTTTGGAGACGGCGGCGGATTATTTGGCGATGGCGGCGTTGCTTGTGGATATTAAATCCAAAATGTTGCTGCCGCGCCCGCCCGGCGCGGAAGAAGCGGAAGAAGACCCGCGCGCCGATTTGGTGCGCCGGTTGCTGGAATACGAGCGACTGCGCGATGCGGCGCAAAAAATCGCCGCGATGCCGCGGCGCGGACGCGATTTTACGGCGCCGGAATTGGGCGTTGATATTCCCGCGCCGCCCAAAACAAAACCGGCGCTGCACTCGGCGCAGTTGGCGGCGGCGTTTGCCGCCGTATTGGCGCGGACGCGGCAGCTTGCGCCCTACCGCATGCGGGCGCGCAATATTAACATGCGCGAAATTATGAGCGGCATGTTGCGGATATTATCCACGGCGCGGCGGTTGTCGTTTTGGAAACTTGCGGCGCGCAATTTTCCCGGTTCGTCTTTTGCCGCGGTGTTGCAGCTGGCGGCGGAAAGCGACGTATTTTTGCGCCAAAAATCGCCGGACGAAGAATTGTTTGTAGAATTGCGCGCGCAAAAGGATTAAGCGAAATGAAACAGGCGGAAGTTAAAAACATTATTGAATTTGCATTGCTGGCGGCGGGCGGCCCGCTTGGCAAAGCGGAGTTGCAGCGCCTGCTGGACGGAGAGGGCGATGTCGGCGCGGCGTTGGCGGAGCTGGAAAAAGAATGGAACGGGCGCGCGATGCGATTGGCGCGGGGGGCGGACGGCTGGCAATTAATCAGCCGCGAAGGATATATGGAATATTTGCGCCGCCTGCGCCCGCAAAGGGCGGCGCGCCTTTCGCGGCAATTAATGGAAGTGCTCGCCATCATCGCCTACCGCCAGCCGGCAACGCGCGGCGACATAGAACAAGTGCGCGGCGTTGCGGCGTCTTCCATGCAACTGGCGGCGTTGGAAGAACTCGGCTGGGTGGAAGAAGTGGGGCGGCGGGAAACGCCGGGGCGTCCGATTTTATACGGGACGACAAAAACTTTTCTTCATGATTTGGCGATTTCTTCGCTGGACGAATTGCCCGCGCCGGAAGCCGAAGACATTGACGCCGCCGCCCTCGCGGAAGCGGAAGACGCCGCCGCGGAAAGCGCGGCAAACGTTTCGCAAAACGCCGCAAAAAACATTTCGGAAAACGATTCTGAAAACGCGCCGGAAAATGATTCGGACAATAACGCGGAAAATGATTCTGAAAACGGCGCGGAAAATGATTCGCCCGCCCGCGCCGCCGGTTCGCAAAACCGCGCGCGCGATGATTTACAAAATGAAAATGATTCGCAAAGCGATGCGCAAAGCGATTCGCAAAATGACGCGCAAAGCGGGCGGCAAAGCGGCGCGAAAAACGGGATGCAAAATAATCCGGCAAGCGGCGCGCAAGAAAACGCGGCGGAAGAAAATGCAAACAAACTTTCGCAAAGCGGCGAAAGCGGCGCGCAAAATGATTCCCTCAAAAGCGGGGCGGGCGGCATGCGCGAAAATCAAAAAGCCGCGCCGAAAAATATTGCAAAAAATATTGAAAAAAGCGGCGCAAAAACGGATGCAAAAACGGGCGTAAAAACGGAAGCGGACGGCGCGTCAAACGGCGTTAAAAACGATTCGCAAAACGGCGCGCGGGATTGAATTTATTTAATGCGGTTTTGTTAAAAATGAACGCCAATATTTCCGGCGAAAAATTGCAAAAAATACTCGCCGCTTCCGGAGCC
>JBPCWY010000225.1:0-7492 GCA_051009035.1 Gammaproteobacteria bacterium | reverse complement strand
GTTCCACTCTAAAGGAAGCCCCCGTCAAGGGGGCTTCTTTTTTTTGGGTAAATTTATATGCACACTTGCGCCGAACTGATTTCCAGAGTCGTTTCTGCGCGGGGATTGCCGGGTGAATTTTCGGCGGAATTATCGCAAGCCGCGGAAGATGCGGCAAAAAATCCGCAAAAAGCACAGCGCGAAGATTTTCGTAATTTAGATTTCATCACCATAGACGGGGCGGATGCGCGCGATTTTGACGATGCCGTCCGTTGCACACCGTTGCCCGGCGGCGGGTTTTGCCTGCAAACCGCGATTGCCGATGTCGCCGCTTTTGTTCTCCCCGGTTCGCCGCTGGACGAAGAAGCGCGGAGGCGGGGAAATTCCGTTTATTTGCCCGACCGGGTATTGCCGATGTTGCCCGCGGCGCTTTCCAACGGCGCGTGTTCGCTTTCCCCCGATGAAGATAAATTATGTTTGTTTTGCGAAATGGAGATTCGCGGGGGCGAAATTGAAAAATACCGTTTTGCGCGCGGCGTGATGCGCTCCCAAAGGCGGACGACTTACGAAGAAGCCGCCGCCGAAATGTCCGGCAAACTCCATCCGCTGTCCGCAGTCGCCCAAGAATTAAAACAAACGCGGCAAAAACGGGGCGCGTTTATCATGGAAATCCCCGAAATGCGGGCGGTAGTGTCCGATTCGGGCGTGCCGGAATTGTTGGAAATCCGCCGCAACGAAGCGCATATCGCCGTAGAAGAATGCATGATTGCGGCAAACCGCTGCGCCGCCGATTTTGTAATCAGCCGCGAATTGCCCGCGCTGCACCGCATTCACAGAAAACCGGCGGCGGAAAGTTTGGAAAATTTACGCCGCGCCTTGCGCCCGCTGGGAATAGATTTTCCCGCGCATCCGGCGGCGGGGGATTTTAGCGCGGCGTTGGAAGCCGTTTCCGCCAAAGACGAAGCGCTGGCGGGTTGTTTTTTGCCGGTTTTATTGGGCGCGCTGGCGCGGGCGGAATACGCGCCGGACGAAAAAACCGGGCATTTCGGATTATCGTGCGCGCGCTATTTGCATTTTACTTCGCCGATTCGCCGCTATCCCGATTTGCTCGCGCATCGGGCGGTTATCGCCGGAATTGCCGGACAAAAAAACGCGGCGGAAGATTTGAGCGAAATCGGCGCGCACTGCTCGCAAACCGAAATCGCCGCCGACAAAGCCGGATGGGAATGCCGGCAGCGTTTATTGTGTTTGCGCGCGGCGGACAAAATCGGCGAAGAATACGAAGTCGCGGTATCGGGCGTGACGCATTTTGGCGTATTTGTCGCCGCCGCCGAATTAGGCGCGGACGGCTTGATGCGGTTTTCCTCCCTGCCCGGTTATTGGGAATACAACGCCGGTTTGCGGCGGGCGACTCACCGCGCCAGCGGGCGCGTTTTGGAATTGGGAAGCCGTTTGCGGGCGCGGTTATCCGCCGTCTCGCCGGAAAAAGGACGCGCCGATTTTATCCCCGTAGAATAACGCGGATGGCGCGGTTGTTATTCCGAAATATTTACGCCGAAACGATGCGGCGGGCGCGGTTTTCTTCCCGCCCGCCATTCCCGCGCAAGCGGGAATCCAAAACGCCCGCGTTGCGAAATTATAATTTTTTCCTGCGGTTAATTTTTGGGATTCCCGCTTTTGCGGGAATGACGAAATTTTTATATTTACCGCGCAAAATTTTCGCACCGGGATTTACCGCGTTTAACGGGAATTTATCCGCCGCCGAAAAGATTTCCGCCGATGCGGAAAAAGCGGCGGGGGCGGGTATAAATTCCGCTTCCCGCCCGCCATTCCCGCGCAGGCGGGAATCCAAAATGTCCGTGTTGTTGCGAAATTATAATTTTCGCCCGCAGTTAACGCTTTGGATTCCCGCCTGCGCGGAAAAGACGGCGCGGGGGCGGGGCGGGAAATTATTAATTAAGCGGATTCATATTCCGCCCGCCTTTTGTCATTCCCGCAAAAATCCGGAATGGGGCGCGGCGCGTTTTGGGGTTGCTTCGGTATGAAACGGACGGCGCGGTTTTCTTCCGGCGGCGAGGAGATTTTGGTTTGCGGGGCGCGCGCTGTCGGGGCGATGCTTGCCGAAGGGCGGGCGCGGCGGATTTGGGCGGCGGCGGACGGCAAAAACCCCCGCGTGCAGGAGATTTTGGCGCAAGCGCAACGCGCCGGAATCCCAATCCAAAAAATATCCGCGGCGCAGTTGGCGGCAAAAACCGCCGCCGATTTGCATCAAGGCATCGCCGCCGAAGCGCGTTTGCCGCAGGCGGCGTGGAAAGATTTGCTCGCCGCGCCGCAAAAAACATTAGTGGCGTTGGACGGCGTGACCGACCCGCGCAATTTGGGGGCGGTGATGCGGGCGGCGCGGGCGTTTGCCGCCGCCGGAGTTGTGGTTTGCGCGCGCCGCGCCGCGCCGTTGTCGGCGGCGGCGGTGCGGGCGGCGGCGGGAGCGGCGGCGTTTTTGCCGCTTTCCCGGGTCGGCAATTTGCGCCGCGCATTATTGGATTTGCGCGCCGCCGGATGGTTTTTGGCGGGGGCGAGCGAGCAGGCGGAATTGTCCGTTGCGGACGCCGATTTGCCGCCGCCGGTATGCTGGGTTTTGGGGGACGAAAGCGGCGGTTTGCGGCGGCTGACCGCGGAGAGTTGCGATATATTGGCGCGCCTTCCCGCCGTGCGGGGCGAAGCAGGGTGTTTGAATGTAGCGGCGGCGTGCGCGGCGTGTTTAGCGTTATACGCCGCCAAAAACCGGCTCCCCGAGTAGGACTCGAACCTACGACCCAGCGGTTAACAGCCGCTTGCTCTACCAACTGAGCTATCGAGGAAAAACGCCGTTATTATAGCATGCCCGAATTCGCGCATTTAATCGCGTGTTTAATTTTAATATTAGTTGCGGGGCGCGGGTTAATCGCGATTGTTTCCGCGGATTTTGTTTTTAATTTGCCGCGGCGGAAATTAATAAAAAATATGTCATTCCCGCGCAGGTGGGAATCCAAAGCGTTAACTGCGGGCGAAAATTATAATTTTGCAACAAAGCGGATATTTTGGATTCCCGTCTGCGCGGGAATGGCGGCGTTTTCTTATTTATCCGCGCCGTCTTTTACCGCCCCGATTTAATCCAAGGCGGGCGGAAAGGGCGGGGTTTGTGCAATAATGGGGCGGTGAAAATTCCGCGCATTGGTTTTTTGATTATCGGCGATGAAATATTGTCGGGGCGGACCGGCGAAAAAAATTTGCCCGTGTTGGCGGAATTGCTGGACGCGAAAGGATTGCAAATCCGCGAGGCGCGGGTGGCGGGCGATTCGCCGCCGGTGATTGCCGCCGCCTTAAACGAAATGCGGGCGGCGCATGAATATATTTTTACCAGCGGCGGAATCGGCCCGACGCACGACGATGTTACGGCGGAAGGAATCGCGCTGGCGTTTGGCGTTGCGGTGGAGGAAAATGCGGAAGCGGCGGCGATATTGGCGGATTTTTACGCGCGGCGGGATTTGGAATTTACCGCCCCCAGAAGGCGCATGGCGCGCGCTCCGGCGGGGGCGGCGATTCTCAAAAGCGATTTTCCGGGCGCGCCGGGGTTTATTGTCGGCAATGTTTTTGTGTGCGCCGGGGTGCCGGCGATTTTTCGCTTGATGGCCGCCGCCGCCGTTGCCGGATTGCCCGATTTTCCGCGCCGCAGCGCGCTTACTTTGCGGGCGGACGGGGCGGAAAGCGAAATGGCGGACGCATTGGCGGCGATTCAACGGCGGCATGCGGCGTTGAAAATCGGCAGTTATCCGCGCGAAGAAAACGGCGCATATTACTGCCACTTTGTTTTTAGCGGCGCGGACGCCCGCGAAATCGCCGCCGCAGCAGGCGAAATGTCCGATTTTTTGGCGGAACAAGGAATTCCCTGCCGGGAAATTTCCTAATCTTTGCCGGGAAATTTTCTAACCGCATTTTCCCGCCGTTATTTTTGGCGAATCGCCGTTAGCCGCATTTCCGCGCTTACTCGCCATTTCTGCGCAGGTGGAAATCCAAAGCGTTAACTGCGGGTGAAAATTATAATTTTGCAACAAAGCGGGCATTTTGGATTCCTGCTTTCGCGGGAATGACGGCGCAAGGGGCGGGGAACTATTAATTAAGCGGATTTATATCCGCCGCCGGAAAAGAGATTCCTGCCTTCGCAGGAATGACGAGGGGAGGCGCGGGAATGACGGCGCGGGGTAAATTTCGGCGCGCGAAAAAAATGCTGAATGCCGGAGTTTTGACGGAAGGGCGCGGGGCGGTTGCCGGAAAAACGGCGGTTGCGGTTAATCCACCGGAATCGCTTCCGGCGCGGCTTCCGCATTTAACCGGACTGCGCCGCCGGGAGGGATTTTGTTTTCCAGCAGCATTTTTGCCAGCGGGTTTTCTATGCGGCGGCGGATTTCGCGCTTTAACGCGCGCGCGCCGTATTGCGGGTCGTAGCCCGCCCGCACTAACGCGTTTTCCGCTTCCGCCGATACTTCCAGCCGAATCTTTTTTTCGCGCAGGGTGTTTTCCAACGCCGCCAGCTGCCAGCGCGCGATGCGGCGCATGTCTTTTTCGGACAGGGAATTGAAAATGACGATTTCGTCCAGCCGGTTGATAAATTCCGGCGCGAAAAAACGGCGCACTTTTTCGCGCACCAATTCCCGCATTTCTTCGCCCGCCGTTTCTTGAATCTCGGCGGCGGCGAGATTGGAAGTCATAATAATAACCGTGTTGCGAAAATCGGCGGTGCGCCCGCGCCCGTCCGTCATGCGCCCGTCGTCCAAAACCTGCAACAGCGCGTTAAATACTTCCGGATGCGCTTTTTCCACTTCGTCCAGCAACAGCACGGAATAGGGTTTGCGCCGCACCGCTTCGGTCAATTGCCCGCCTTCTTCAAATCCGACATAACCCGGCGGCGCGCCGATGAGTTTTGCAACGGCGTGCTTTTCGGCGTATTCGGACATATCCAGCCGCGTCATTTGTTTTTCGGAATCAAACAAAAACGCGGCGAGCGCTTTGCACAATTCCGTTTTGCCGACTCCCGTGGGACCCAAAAATAAAAAGCAGCCCAGCGGGCGCGCCGCCGGTGCAAGCCCGGCGCGGGCGCGGCGGATGGCGTTTGCCACGGCGGCGACGGCGTCGTCTTGTCCGGCGATGCGCCCGCGCAAATTTTCTTCAATGGCGGCGATTTTTGCCTGCTCGCCGCCGGACAATCGGGCGACCGGAATGCCCGTCGCTTGCGAGACGGTTGCGGCGATTTCGTCCGCGCCAACGCGGGTTTTTAACAATTGGAAAGAATCGTCTCCGGCGTTTTGGATGTCCGCTTCCAAAGACGGCAGTTTGCCGTGTTGAATTTCCGCCATCTTCTGCCAGTCGCCGCGGCGGCGCGCTTTTTCCATTTCTCCGCGCAATGAGTCCCGGTCGTTTTGCGCGGCGCGCGCTTTTTGGATGCGGGCGCGCTCGGCGGTCCAAATCTCGGTTAAATCCGCCTGCTCCTTTTGCAATTTCGCAATTTCCGCGTCAATTTCCGCCAAACGCTTTTTGGCTTCCGGATTCGCTTCGGCGCTTTTCTTGCCTTTTTTCGGCGCGTTTTCCGCGCCCGCGGCGGTTTCCCGGTTTATCGATTCCCGCTCAATGTGCATTTGGGCGAGGCGCGCGTCCAATTTTGCCAGCGATTCCGGGCGCGAATCCACTTCCATGCGGAGGCGCGCCGCCGTTTCGTCAATTAAATCAATCGCCTTATCGGGCAAAAAGCGCTCGCTAATATAGCGCCGCGACAAATCCACCGCCGCAATCAGGGCGGAATCGGTGATGCGGATGCCGTGGTGCGATTCGTATTTTTCGCGCAAACCGCGCAAAATCGCCGCAGCGTTTTCGCGCGAGGGTTCTTCCACCGGCACCTTTTGGAAACGGCGCTCCAGCGCCGCGTCTTTTTCAATATATTTTTTATATTCGGCAAAAGTTGTCGCGCCGATGCAGCGCAAATCGCCCCGCGCCAGCGCCGGTTTTAACATATTCGCCGCATCCACCGCGCCTTCGCTGTTGCCCGCGCCAATCATAATGTGCAATTCGTCAATGAAAACGATGCAGTCGCCGGCGCGGGTGATTTCCTTAATCACGCCGCGCAGGCGCTCTTCAAATTCGCCGCGGTATTTCGCCCCGGCGAGGAGGGCGGCAAAATCCAGCGCGAGTATCCGTTTGCCGGCGAGGCCCTCCGGCGCTTCGCCGTTAATAATGCGCTGCGCCAGCCCTTCCGCGATGGCGGTTTTTCCCACGCCCGGCTCGCCAATCAGCACCGGATTATTTTTTGTCCGCCGCTGCAAAACATGCATCGTCCGCCGAATTTCCTCGTCCCGCCCGATGACCGGGTCCAGCCGCCCGTCCGCGGCGAGGGCGGTTAGATCTGAGGTGAATTTTTCCAACATGCCGCCCGCCGGATTGTCTTCCGCCGCCCGCACCGCATCGCCGCCCCGCGTTTCGGCAACGGCTTTTTTCAACCGCGATTCGTCCATACCGGCGGCGGAAAGCAACTTGCGGACGGACGAATGCGCCGCCAAAGCGAGCAGCATGACATCGCCCGCGACATGGGAGTCGCCTTGTTTTTTGGCATTTTTATACGCCAAAGAGACGAGTTTGGAAATTTCCGCCGAAACGCGGATGTCGCCGCTGTGTTCGCCTACGGCGGGCAAATCGGCGATTTTTTGGCGCAGGGCGGATTGAATTTCCGCCACATCGCCCCCGGCGCGGGAGAGCAGGACATCCGCGCCCATGCCGCTTTCCAGCATGGCGAGGAGGAGGTGGGGCGGTTCAATTTGGGTATTATCGGCTTCCAGCGCGAGGCGGTGGGCGGCTTCCAGCGCGCTCCGCATTTTTTCGGTTAAATATTGCCACATACCCCTTTTGTGGGGGCGAAAAGCGGATTTTACAAGCACCGATGGAGGGCAAAAAAGGCGAAAAACGGCAAATCGGACGGGTTAAGAAAAGGCAAAAAAAAGAGCGGGGGTATTGACTTTTTGAAAAAAATGTTGTTTAATATGTTGCGTGAGCGCGAAATTTTGGGTTTTGCGCCGGACAATCATGCGGTTTTCGCACGACCATGTTTTACAGAGAAGGGAACAAACCAATGTATTTTTCCAAAGCGCAGCGGCTGGTTTTGAGTTCATCGCTTTCCGTGTTTCTTGCCGGGTGTGGCGCGCCGAATTACGCCCCCAGCGAGATGCACATGAGTGCGGAAGAGGTGCAAAGCGAAGCCCCGCAAAGCCCGGACGCTATTCCCGCCCTGGTCAAAGCGACCCCGACCGTGCCCGTGATGAGCAACGAAAAGGGCGCGGACACTTTTGATGTTGTCGTAACGAATGTTCCGGTGCGCGATTTGCTTTTTGCGCTGGCCCGCGATTCGGGCGTTAATATGGATATAGACGCCGATGTCGGCGGTTTGGTGACGATGAGCGCCCTTGACCAGACATTGGACGCGATATTGGACAGA
>JBPCWY010000224.1:0-3019 GCA_051009035.1 Gammaproteobacteria bacterium | reverse complement strand
CCTTGCTAATCAACACCTGCGGCGAATCCTGCGCCGCGCCCAAAACGCGCCCGGCGGCAAACCCAAGCCGGACGAGGACATCGGGCGTCATCGGCGGCGCGCCCACGCGCCCGCGCACGCCGTCCGTGCCGAAGAATTTTTGCGCCGCCATACCCGCGCATTATAAATGCTTCGCAGCGGATTGGGGTATAATTCCGCATTGAAATTTTTTTGCGGGAGAAAGTTATGCCGGACGAAGAACCGAAGTTTGGAAAGTTGGAGGAATTGCCGATGCGAGAGCATTGGAAAGACGAGGCGCGCGATTTTACGCCTTGGTTGAAAGAAAATATTAACGCGTTGGGCGATGCTCTTGATTTGAGTTTGAGCGCCAAGCAGACGGAAGCGCCGATTGGCGATTTTTCTTTGGACTTGCTTGCCGAGGAGGAAGATACCGGACGGACGGCGGCAATTGAAAACCAGTTTCATAAAACTGACCATTCGCATTTGGGGCAACTGCTTACTTACGCCGCCGGTTGCGACGCTGATATTGTGATTTGGGTCGTGGAAAAGGCGCGAGATGAACACCGGGCTGCGGTGGAGTGGTTAAACCGCAAAACCGACGTGAACACGAATTTTTACTTGGTAAAAGTAAGAGTTCTTCGGATTGACGATTCCAAACCTGCTTATGAGTTTGTACCTGTTGTCGCTCCTAATACATTTCAAAAAGAACAGCGCCGGCAAGCGGTGGAGTTGACGCCGGAGGAAGAAATGTCCGGGGTGTATTTTGATAAATTTGCGCGGGAAATGGAAGCAGCGGGTTTTCCTTACCGCCCCCGGAAGCACCACCGAAGAATGCCATGGCGTTTATATTACAGCGGCGTGCGTAAATGGGTTTACGGACATGAATGGTCCGACGGTTACGCGTATGTTGAGTTTATTTTCCGGAGGGAAAATAAAACGGTTGCCGCAAAACTCCGCAAGCAATTAGAAAACCGGAAGGCGGAAATTGACGGCAAATTGAAAATGGAATGGGGCATAGAGGAATGGGGTAATGACATTCGTTATGTCGGTGTTTTCCGCGAAGGTTCGTTGTCCGACAGCGAAGAAACGCTGGCGGAGATTCGCGCGTGGGCGGTGGAGAGCATGTTAAAACTTGCGGAAGCCATTCCCCCGGAAATGCTGGAAGAAATCGCCGCAACAGCGGAAGACGAAAGCGATTCGGAATAACCGCGCTTTCCGCCAAAACAAACGGCGGTATAAACTAAAAATAATAAAACCACCCCGCCCGTCATTCCTGCGAAAGCAGGAATCCCGTGTCGTTAAAAATGGTTGTCCTTATGAAAAAGGGCGCGGATTTTAGGCAATGTAAAAACGACACGGGATTCCTGCTTTCGCAGGAATGACGGCGGTAGGGAAAAAGAAGGCGGCGGAATTTTCGTTTTTATAATATATCTTCATACAAATCCCGCCATTGTAAATTCGCCTTTTCTATTAACTGCTTTTTCCATGTTCTTTTCCATTTTTTTTATTTGCTTCTCCCGCAAAATCGCCGCCGCCATGCTTTCGTGCAATTCGTAATACACCAGCATGTGCAGTTTATATTTTTGGGTAAATCCGTCCGCAATCCCTTGTTTGTGCTGCCATGCCCTGCCGGGCAAATCGCCGGTCACTCCGATATACATTGTGCCGTTTCGTTTGTCCGCCATAATATACACCGCCGGGCGTTTTTCGCGCATGCGAAAAAATTAATATCCCAGCATCGTATACTTAATTTCCGTATATTCTTCCATGCCGTATTCGCCGCCTTCGCGGCCCGTGCCGGATTGTTTTACGCCGCCGAAGGGCGCGACTTCGGTGGAAATTAATCCCTCGTTTACGCCGACTAATCCCGCTTCCAAAGATTCGGAAACGCGCATCACGCGGCCCATGTCGCGCGCGCAAAAATACGCCGCCAAACCGTAAATGGAATTGTTCGCGCGGCGCACCGCTTCTTCTTCGTCGTCAAAAACAAACAGCGGCGCGACCGGCGCAAATGTTTCTTCGCAAGACGGCAAAGTATCGTCGCCCGCGCCGTCTATCAGCGTCGGCGCAAAAAAACGCCCCCCCAATTCGTGCCGCCCGCCGCCCAACATGACGGACGCGCCTTTTGCCTTGCAATCTTCCACATGCCGCGCCGCTTTTTCCGCCGCCGCTTCGTCAATGAGGGGGCCGATAGTTACGCCGTCTTCCAAACCGCCGCCTACTTTTAATTTTTTAATGCGCTCCGCAAACAACGCGGCAAATTCTTCATACACGCCGCGCTGCACATAAATGCGGTTGGCGCATACGCAGGTTTGTCCGGCGTTGCGAAATTTGCAAATCATTAATGCATCGGCGGCGCGCGGCAAATCGGCGTCGTCAAAAACGATAAACGGCGCGTTGCCGCCCAATTCCAGCGCGAGTTTTTTAATAGTCGGCGCGCACTGCGCGGCAAGCAGCCGCCCGACTTCGGTGGAGCCGGTAAATGACAGCACGCGCACTTTTTCATTCGCGCACAATTCGCCGCCGATGGTTTTTGCATCGCCGCAAACTAAATTAATAACGCCCGGCGGCGCGCCCGCTTCCGCGGCGAGCGCAACGATGGCGGCGGCGGAAAGCGGCGTTTGCGAAGCGGGTTTGATAACGACCGGACAACCGGCGGCGAAAGCCGGGGCGGCTTTGCGGGTAATCATTGCAATCGGAAAATTCCACGGCGTAATCAGCGCGGCGACTCCGGCGGCTTCGCGGGTAATGCGGACTTGCGTATTGGCGCGCGGTGCGGGGACGATGTCGCCGCCGCCGCGTTTTGCTTCTTCGGCGAACCATTCCAAAAACGAAGCGCCGTATGCGACTTCGCCGCGCGATTCGGCGAGGGGTTTGCCCTGTTCCAAAGTCATAATGCGCGCCAAATCACCGGCGTTTTGGAGCATCAAATCGCGCCAGCGCAACAAAAACGCGGCGCGTTCTTTGCCGGTTTGGGCGCGCCATTTCGGAAAAGCATCGGCGGCGGCGTCAACCGCAA
>JBPCWY010000223.1:0-3482 GCA_051009035.1 Gammaproteobacteria bacterium | reverse complement strand
CGCGGGCAAAGAAATTATCGTTAACGCCAACCCTAGCTATTTTTAATACTGTTGCCCATATTTCCGCTAATATCGCTTCAATTTCATATCGAGGGGCAACGTAATCTTGACTAATAGCCTTTTTATCAACATCCGGTAAGGATTTGCGATCAACTTTACCATTAGGGGTTAATGGAATGGATTCCAACTGAATAAATATCGTGGGGATCATGTAATCTGGCAGACATTGTTGTAAATGCGTACGCAATTTAGCAACATCAGTTGTTTTACCTTGAACAGCGACCCAATAGGCTACTAATCTTTTTTCGCCAGATTCCCCTTTGCAAAGAACAACAACGCCAGCTTGCACGCCATCATGTTCTGTGAGTTTTGCCTCAATCTCCCCGAGTTCAACCCTAAACCCTCGGATTTTGACCTGATCATCGCTTCGTCCTATGTATTCAATATTCCCATCTGGCAAATAACGCGCCAAATCACCAGTCTTATACATTCTCGGTTGTTTGCCATTGTGCTGTTTTATCGGATGGCTAAAAGGATCAACAATAAATTTCTTTTGTGTTAATTCAGCTTGATTTAAATATCCCCTTGCTAAACTCTCCCCACCTATATGCAATTCCCCAATAGCTCCTATTGGAACAATATTTTGATTATTATCCAAAATATAAAATTTGCTGTTAAATCCAGGTGTTCCAATGGGAATATTTTGAGCTTGGTGGCAAGCTTGTTTTGAAACAATATAGGTTGATACCCCTACGGTTGTTTCAGTTGGACCATAGTGAGCGATTACATAACATTGAGGGAAATGATTTGTCCATTTTTCTACTGCCTTCGCTTGTACAGCCTCACCGCCAACCATTAAACATTTAATAAATTTAAGTTGTTCATATCCATTATTTTCCAAGTGCACTATTAAAGCACTTAAATAACTTGGGGTGAGCTTCACAAATTCAATTTTATGCTGCACTAAATGTTCGACAAATAGAGTAACATCCCTTTTAACGTCTTGGCGACACATCACTACGGTATCACCTTGTAGTAATGGCAATAAACTCACCGTCACAGTTGCATCGAAAGCAATCGAAGCAGAACAATCGTAGCTTTGATAAGATTGGGTGAATACCCCACAAACTATCCATTCAATATAATTAATGACATTACTGTGGCTAATCATCACCCCTTTCGGGCGACCTGTTGATCCTGAGGTATATATCACATAGGCAAGCTGCTCAGATGTGAGATGGGTTGCTACAGGCTGTTTGCTGTATTGACTCATTCTTTTTTTATCTTTATCTAAACATAAGGTTTTTACGCTGGTAACAGGAAAATGCTGCAAGAATTTGGATTGGGTCACTAGGATACAACCTGGCATCTCGCTTAAGATAAAGGCTAATCTCTCTTTTGGATATTCTGGTTCCAACGGTACATATGCGCCACCTGCTTTTAAAATGGCGAACAGCGCCACTATCATTTCTAATGAGCGCTCCAGTGCTAAGCCTACTAACGTATCTGGAACCACACCTAATGCCTGAAGGTAATGGGCTAATTGATTGGAACGCGCATCTAATTGCCGATAAGTCAGATGCTTGCCTTCAAAAATCAGTGCAATCTCATCTGGCGTCTTTGCCACTTGTTGTGCAAATAATTGCGGAATGGTTTTATCTCGCGGATAATTGGCTTGGGTTTGATTCCAGGCTACAGTAAGCTGATGGCGCTCAGCTTCACTCATGATGGGCAGTTGTTCTATCAGCCGATCGGCACTCTGGACAATCCCTTGTAATAACACTTTAAAATGTTGAGCCATTCGCGCTATGGTGCCTGGGTAAAATAAATCTAGGCAATATCCAATGCTGATATATAATTTCCCTGCATTTTCTTGAACACTAAAATTTAAATCAAATTTAGATGTTTGTTGCTCAGTGGCAACGAGTTCACCTTCAAGGCCTGTTGAATCCAGATCAACATCATAGCTGATGTTCTGTAATACCAGCATCACTTGAAATAGTGGGCTACGACTGGTATCACGCTCAACTTTTAATTCTTCTACCAACTGCTCGAAAGGAATATCTTGGTGTGTATATGCATCTAGTGCTGTTTGGGTGACTTGTTCTAGGAATTGTAAAAAGGGTTGTTGCACAGATACTTGATTGCGCATCACCAAGGTATTGACAAAAAATCCTATCAAGGATTCTATCGCTTCATAATTGCGATTGGCTATGGCCGAACCTACACAGATATCTGTCTGACCCGTATAACGACTCAGTAGTATATTGAGTGCTGCTAATAATACGGTATAGATGCTGGTATTTTGTTTTTGTGCTATTTGATATAAGCCGCTGGTGTTCACTTCATCCAATGTAAAACGATATACGCCACCACGATGACTCATCATGGTTGGACGCGGTTTGTCTGTGGGTAATTGGAGTGGTTCAACGTCACTGAGTTGTTGTTTCCAGTAATGTAATTGTTTTTGATAATGTTCGCTAGATTGTTGTTGACGTTGCCAATGGGCAAAATCAGCATATTGAATTGATAATCCAGGTAGCACAATGGGCTGATCTGCGCATGCTGCACAATAGGAAAAGATCATTTCTCGCCATAAAATCCCCATCGACCAACCATCGCTGATAATATGATGCTGGGTGAGACTTAAAGCATGGTCTTGTTCACTGATTTGAAATAATTGAATACGAATGAGTGGCCCTTGGGCTAAATCAAAAGGCTTTAAGGCTTCTTGTTGCAATAAATTCGTTAATGCTTGCGCTTTACAAATCTTAGGCGCTAGTTTAATGATACACTGAGGCGCAATGACCTGATAGGGAATACCGGCTTGCTCGATAAAAGTTGTTCTTAAGATTTCATGACGGGCAAGCAAATGATTAAAAGCGGTTTCAAGCGCTTTGATATTGAGCTTGCCATGCAAGCGAACTTGAAGTGGCATGTTATAAATTGTACTTTGTCCGCCTTGATAGCGATCAATAAACCATAGCCGTTGTTGGGCAAATGATAATGGCAATAAGCCTTCGCGTTCAATTGGCTCAATTGGAGTATATGCTGCGCTTAAAGATTGTGCTTGAATAACCTTTGCCAATTGAGCAATGGTCGGACATTCAAATAATATGCGTACTGTTAGTTGACAATGAAATCGTGTTCGGATCCGAGAAATCACTTGTGTTGCTAACAGAGAATGACCACCGCGGGCAAAGAAATTATCGTTAACGCCAACCCTAGCTATTTTTAATACTGTTGCCCATATTTCCGCTAATATCGCTTCAATTTCATTGCTTGGAGCAAGGTAGCTATCACTGAGGCTCAAGGCATCTATTTTTGGTAAAGCTCTATAATCTATTTTGCCATTTGCAGTTAACGGCAAAGCTTCTAATTGAATAAAAATTGCTGGAACCATGTATGCGGGTAGGCTCTTTTGTAAATATTGTTGCAATTGCTCAGTTGTAGCTGCTTGGTCATCCTCAGCAACCCAATAA
>JBPCWY010000222.1:0-14119 GCA_051009035.1 Gammaproteobacteria bacterium | reverse complement strand
TTTTTCGTCTTTCGGCAATGGAAAAAGGAGCGTGGCGCAAGCGCCGCCGTTGCGGTTTTCTAAATACGCTTCGCCGCCGTGTTCTTCCATGATTTTGCGGACGATGGCAAGGCCCAAACCCGTTCCTTTTTCTTTGGAAGTTTGGTAGGGCGTGAATACTTCGTCTTTAATAAAATCCGCAACGCCGCCGCCGTTGTCTTCCACGACAACCGCCGCGCGCCCTTCCCGCTGCTCTACGGATACCCGAATGCGCGGATGCGGCGCGCCGCTCGCCGCTTCCGCCGCGTTGAGTAAAATATTATGCAACGCCTGCCGCACCAATACTTCGTCCGCCTGCACCGGCGGCAGGGTTTCATCGCGGCGCACTTCCAGCACAAACGGCGGACGCTCGTAAGAGCGCGCCACTTCGCCCGCCAGCGCGTTAAGATTAACCGAAGTCCTGCGGCGGCTTTGTCCGCCCGCGTAGAGTTGGAATGTTTTTACCATTTCGCGCATCGCTTCCACTTCCCGGTCTACGGTGCGCGACATGCGGAGGAGTAATTCCAAATCTTCGCCGGAAAGTTTTCCGGAGAGTTTGGATTTGAGGCGGTCGGCGGCGAGTTGAATCGGAGTTAACGGATTTTTGATTTCGTGCGCGAAACGGCGGGACGCTTCTTCCCACACAATTTCGCGCTCTTCCGCCATCTGGCGGCTGATGTCGTCCACCATCACCAGCACGCCGCCGCCGCCGGCAAGCGGCAAGCGGCGCAACCGCGCGACTAACATGCGCCCGTCTTTTCCGGCGATGCGCCGCTCTTCGTTGTTGCCGCCGCCGGACATCATGCCTTCCACTAACGGGGCGATTTGGGGCATGCCCCATTCGCTGAAATGTTTGCCGGTGAGTCCCGCCAGCGGCGTTTCCAGCATCGTTTCGGCGACTCCGTTAAACCGCGCCAAACGCCCTTCCGCATCCGCCGCCAAAACGCCGGAAGCAAGCGAGCCCAGCAATTTTTCCAAATAAACATTTGTCTCAAACAACGCCGCTTGCCGCTCTCCGATTTGGCGCCGCGTTTGTTGCAAATCGCCGACCATTGTATTAAATGCGCGTCCTAATTGCGCGATTTCGTCGTCGCCGCCTTTGTCCGCCAAACGAAAACTAAAATCGCCCCGCCCCACGGCGGACGCCGCTTGCGCCATTTTTGTCAACGGGCGAAACAGGCGCGCGCCCAGCCGCACCGAAGCCCACAGGGACGCCGCCAGCACAATCGTAAACGACAAAGTTAAAGTCGCCATAAAAGAATACAACAACCCGCGCCGCAAAATTAAAAGATTTTCATATGCCGCTTTGCCGCGCTCCACTTCCGCCAAACCGGAATCAATTCCCTCCGGCAAAGTCCGCGATACTTGCAGCGCAAAACCGGCGCGGCGGTGGGGCAGCGGAATCGCTACTTCCAAATTGCGCCGCGCCGCGCCGGAAATATTGCGGTAGGCGCGGTTGCGCCGCAAACTTTCCAACGCCGGGGCGGAAAGGGACGGCGGCGCTTCGTCCGTTGCGGAAGCGGTCGGGTTGCCGTCCGCGCCGTAAATGATAATCCCGTCTACTTGGTAAAACAGGCGCAAATCGTCCCGCCAAAACGGCAGCGAGCTCCCGTTTTCCACCGCCTGCGCCAAGTTCAACGCATCCCGCTCCAAGCGGGAAAACTCCTGCCCCAGCACATGTTGTCCGAATGCCATGCCTTCTTGAAACGCGTGGGTGAGCGGCGTGTCAAACCACGATTCTATCCCGCGAAAAACGCCTCCCGCCGAAACGGCGTATAACATCGCGGACGGCAAAATGGCGATACCCAAAAATAATCCGGCAAGCCGCGAAGCCAACCGCGTCCCCGGTCCGCTGCGCCGCCAACGCCGCCAAAAATTAAACGCCGTCACGGCAATCAAACACAACAGCGCGGCGATTAAAACAACATTGGCGACAAGCAACGGATACAGCCATTCGCCGGTGAGCGGCGTTTTTTGGAATACAAAAATCTGGGTCGCCGCCAGCACCGCCAGCGGCAACGCCAGCAACAAATAAAAAACGCCCGGTTTCATTCGCGCGTCTCCGGCGCAAACCGCCGCCAGCCGGAATTAATCGTCCAATCGCCGGTCAACAGCGATACTTGCAACGCCTGCGGCAGGTGGCTAATCACCATTTCGTAACGGGCGGAAAGATACACATCCGGCTCGCTAAAAATCCGCCCCAGCTGCGGGTCTTCGGACGCCGCGCCGCGCAAATTGCCGGCGCGCGCCAACGCCGCGGATAATTGGTTAAATTCTTCCACCACGCCCCCGGCGCGAAAAGTATAACGCTCCAGCAGGGAATCGTAGACGATTTCCGGAGTCCAAGAAATGCCCCCCAAATCGCGGTCCGGAAACCAGTCGCGCGATTTGATAAAACGCATGTCAAAATTAAACCGGAGCGCGTAACCGCTTTGCAACAACTGCCGCATCAAGCTTTCGTCACCGGCGGACAAGCGGGCGCGTATGGCGTATCCGTCCGCCGATTTGTCAAACCAAACTTCGTTGACCGCCAAGCCGCCGTCTTCCGCCGCCGCGCAAAACGCCAGCGCGCAAAACGCCGCCGCCAACCCGCGCCGCTTCATCGCGCCGCGCCTTGCAGGCGGATTAGTCCGAGAATCGGCAAATGCGGAATGTGCGCCGCCGTCTGCGGCAGCCACGGGAGCAGTTTTTCCCCGTCCCCGCCGCTCACCGCAAATTGCGCGCCGGGCAAAAAACGGCGGCGAAAAACCCGCGCCGCCCCGGCGATGGCGGACAACGCCCCGGCGCGCATCGCCGCCGCCGTATCGCGCGGCGGCGCGGAAAACCCGCGCGAAAAATCCGGCGCAAACGCGGGCAAACCGGCGCGCTGTGCGAGGGAATCATGCATCAGGCGAATCCCGGGCAGGACCGCGCCGCCCAAAAAAACGCCGTCCGCGCGCAATGCGTCAACCGTCGCCGCCGTCCCGGCGGTGATGATAATTAAATCTTTGCGGCGCGGGCGCAACGCGATTAATGCCAGCCAGCGGTCCGCGCCCAGCGATTCCGGCGGGCGGTAGGAATTGACGACGCCGCCCGCGCGCGCTTCGCTTTGGACAAAACGCACTTCGCCGCAGGCGCGCAAGGCGGCGCGCAAATCGCGCTTTTTCGCCCCCGCGCCGACATGCGAAACCCGCGCAAAAGACGCGCCCCGCGCCGCTTTTTGCAGCGCGCCCAAACGGGAAACGGGGGCGCACTGCACCTCTTCCGCCGCGCCGTTTTGCACCGCCGCCCATTTAATCCGGCTGTTGCCGCAATCAACCGCCAGCCACATGCGCCAAATCTCCGGATACATAACTTTGCACGCCGCCGCCTTGCCGAATCAGCAGCGCGCCGTCTTCGCCAAATCCGGCGAATGTCCCGCGCACCGCGCCATCGGCGGCGGCAAACGACACTTCCGCCCCGGCGCGAAAATAATGCGCCGCGTGAATGTCTTCCCAAAATCCGTCCAACCCGTTGCGCCGAAAATCGCCCGCCGCCTGCAAAACCGCCGCGCCCGCCCGCGCCGCGCACGCATTGCGCGAAAGCGGAGAATCCAACGCCGCCGCCCGCGGCGCATGCGCGCGCAATTCGGGAGTCATAACAAGATTGACGCCCGCGCCGATAATCACATCGTCCCCGTCCGTTTCAATTAAAACGCCCCCTACTTTTTGTCCTTCGCCGTTCCATAAATCGTTCGGCCATTTTAACCGCAACCCGCCGCCCAACGCCCGCCACAACGCCGCGCCAACGGCAAGCGAAAGCCCGGACAATTTTGGCGGGGCGGCAAGGCGCGCCGAAAGCATGATACTGCCGCCGGGCATCGCCAGCCAACGCCGCCCGCGCCGCCCCCGCCCCCGCGTTTGGTGTTCGGCAAAAATAAACGCGCCCCGTTTGCGGTTTTTGGCGAGGGAGTTTGCGCTTTCGGTTTCTTCCGCTACTTCCGCGCCGGGCAACGCGGTTTTTAGGAAATCGCAATCAAGCCACTGCGGGGAAAAAGAAAGCCGCCACGCGCCCCCGCGCTCCGCCGCCGCGCCAAAAAATGTTTGCAAAAATTGCAGGCGCGTTAGCGCCCATTCCGGACGCCGCCGCAAGCGCGCCGCAAGCTGCGCCGCCGTTTGCCCGCCCTCCGCCGCCAACAAACGCATGAGCGGAATAATGTGCGCCGGATGTGCCATACATGCCTTTACCCGCCCGCCGCGCGCGGGTTTTCCGGCGAAGATACCGGGGAGGTTTTTTGCGGATTTTTTTTCCGCGCAGTTTTGGATGCAGATTTGGACGCATTTTTTGGCGCAGTTTTAGATGCAGTTTCGGACGCGCTTTTTGGCATGCTTTTCGGCGCACTCTCTCGCGCGGTTTTTGGCGCGTCTTCCCGCGCTTTTTGCGTTGCGGCGGGCGCGCCGGAATTTGTTTGCGGGGGCAAATAATCCCGCTGCAAATAATCCCGCTCATGCGCTTCCAAATATTCCCAAAGATATTCGGCGAAACTCCACCGCACTTGCAATTCAAACTCCGGCGCATCGGAACTATGCCAAAGCAAAATCGCGGCGCGCGCAAAACGGCTTTGCGCGCATTGCCCGACGGCAAATTGTTGCGGATGCAAATCCAACGGACAACCCGCCGCCAGCGCATCGCGCGCGCGCGCACCGGCAATGCGGATAATTGTGTAATAGTCCGAAACATCCACGACCGCCGCATGCCCTTCTGCCGCCGCCCGCGTTTTTTGCAGCGCGGTGAAAATTTCGCCGCGCATGGTTTCGGGCGCGCGCACAAGCCATTCGTCCGGACCAAGCCAAAATATTCTCCGCCCGCCCGCTGCCGCAGTCGTATTCGGCGCAACCGGCAACGGCGCGCCCAACGCATCCCGCACCGCCGCCGCAAACGGTTCGCAATCCGCCCGCCCGCGCAGGTTAATTAATGCTTGTCCGGTAATTTCTTGCATCGCCAATGCGCCGCCGCCGGTTTTTGCGGCAAGCGGCGAGCGCGTTTTAATTTCAGCCATCGCGCCGTTTCTCCTCTTTGTCCCAAAAAGACGGCGCGGTAATTTTCGCCGAAATGCGCCGCCCGTCCAACAACGCCGCATATACCGTTTCCCCGTGCCGCGAAAATCCGTCCCGCACCATCGCCAGCGCAATGGAGCGCGAAAGGGCGGCGCTCATATAACTGGAAGTAACATATCCCTCGGACGCAAACGGCGGTCGCGACGATTCGGCGGGGGCAAGGCATGCGCCTTCCGGTATCACCGCCTGCGGGTCGTCCGCCAGCAAGCCGACAAATTGCGGGCGTCCGGTTTGCAAAATGGCGGGACGCGATAACGAGCGTTTGCCGATGTAATCTTTTTTCTTTTTGGACAGCATCCACGACAATCCCATGTCTATCGGCGAAGTCGCGCCGTCCGAATCTTGTCCGGCGATAATGTATCCTTTTTCGGCGCGCAAGGCGCGCATCGTTTCGGTGCCGTAGGCGGCGATGCCGTGTTTTTCGCCCGCCGCCCAAATTTGCTCCCACACATGCAAACCGCGGCGGGCGGGAATGTTGATTTCAAACGCCAATTCGCCCGAAAAACTAATCCGGCAAACCCGCGCCGCCACGCCCGCCACTTCGCCTTCGCGCACCGCCATAAACGGAAAATCTTCCGCCCCCAGCGGAATATCGGTCAGCGCGGACAATGTTTCGCGCGATTTGGGACCCGCCAGCGCAACGACCGCCCACTGCTCGGTGACGCTGGTGCAAAATACGCGAAAATGCGGCCATTCGGTTTGCAGCCATTCTTCCAGCCAATTCATCACCCCGGCGGCGTGTCCGGTGGAAGTTGTGATGTGAAAATGGTCTTCGGCAAGGCGCATCGCCACGCCGTCATCGTAAACCATGCCGTCTTCGCGCAGCATTAATCCGTAGCGGCAGCGCCCGGGTTTGAGCGCGCCAATTGCGTTTGTGTAAATTAAATCCAAAAACTCCGCCGCATCCGGACCTTGAATGTCAATTTTACCCAAAGTAGACGCGTCCATCATGGCGACTCCGCCCCGCGCCGCGCGGCATTCGCGCGCCGATGCCGCCGCCATGTCTTCGCCCGCTTGCGGAAAATAACAGGGGCGTTTCCATTCGCCGACATCTTCCCACGCGGCGTTGCGCGTTTCGTGCCATTCGTGCATCGGCGTTTTCCGCACCGGAGCGAAAAACGCGCGCCGGTCCGCGCCCGCCACCGCGCCAAACGGCACCGGCGTATAGTGCGGGCGAAAAGTCGTGTGTCCCGCTTCTTTCGGCGCAATACCGCGGGCATGCGCCAAAAGCGCCAGCGCGTTAATGTTGCCGGTTTTGCCCTGGTCCGTGCCAAATCCCGCCGCCGTGTAGCGTTTCATGTGTTCCACGGAATCGTATCCCTCGCGCGCCGCGAGAAAAATATCGCCCGCCGTAACATCGTTCATCAAATCCACAAAATGCTTTCCCGGTCCTTGTCCGGGCGGGTGGCGGGTGGGGACAAACGGCGCAAACAACGGCGGATGCTCCGCCGGGGCGGCGGCGGCGGACGGAATTGTTTTGGCGGCGGAAAATCCGCAATCTTGCGCCGCCGCCGCGCCCGCTTCCGCCCCGCCGCGCAAACACTCCGAAAGCGAAAACGCCCCCGCCGCCGCCCCGCAAGCGCGGCAAGGATTGAGCGGATGCGCCTCTTCGGGGGCAAACGCGCCGCACGAATCGCGCCACGCCAAACGCCCGCGCGATTGGGAAAATAAATGCGCGGTCGGAGTCCAGCCGCCCGAAACCGCGACAATGTCGTATAAAGAAGAAACCGCGCCGCCCGCCAAAAAATCCGCGCCCGGCGATAATTTGGACATCTGCACATTAAGCCCGCCGCCCGCCGGCAAAACGCCGCAAATCCCGTATCCGGCGTGGACGGGAATGCCGAAATCGCGCGCGCGCGTTTGCCAATAGCCGTTAATGTCGCCGCGAATATCGGCGATTTCCACCCGCGCCGCGCCCGCCGCTTTTGCCGCCAATGCGCCGCCGTATGCGCCGTCGTTGTTGGTAAAAAATAAAATCTTGCGCCCCGGCAAAACCCCGTAGCGGCGGATATAAACGCGCACCGCATCGGCGAGCATCACCCCCGGGCGGTCGTTGTCGGCAAAAACCGGCGGACGCTCCAACGCCCCGGCGGCGATAACGGTTTGGGCGGCGCGAATTTTCCACAACCGGCAGCGCAACCCCGGCGCGCAAAAATCGGTTTTGGGAAGATGCTCCGCCGCGGTAAGCATGTTGTAATCGTAAAATCCCTGCACCGTCGTTTGCGAAAGCATGGTTACATTTTTGCGCGCGCGCAATTTTTGCGCCGTTTGCGCCGCCCACGCCGCCGCGGGCATTCCGTCAATTTCTTCGTCTTCGCCGCAAGACAGCAAATCGCCGCCAAACTCCGTCCCGAGGTCGGCGAGAATCACCCGCGCGCCGGATTCCGCCGCGGCTTGGGCGGCGGCTAATCCGGCGGGACCGCCCCCCGCCACCAACACATCGCAATGCGCGTGGCGGTGCGCGTAAGAATCTTCGTCCGCCTGTTGCGGCGCGCGGGCGGCGGAAGCGGCACGGCGGATGACTTTTTCATATGTCGTCCATAATTGCGGCGGCCACATAAAAGTTTTGTAATAAAACCCCGCCGGCAACATCCTTCCCGCCGCCGACAACAGCGCGCCCGCATCAAAATCCAACGAGGGCCAGCCGCTTTGCGGGCGGATTTCCATCCCCGCGCACAGCGGCGCGAGAGTCGCGCGCACATTCGGCGTCCAATGCCCGCCTTGCCCGATAGAAAAAACGGCGTTCGGTTCTTCCGCGCCGGCGGCGAAAATCCCGCGCGGGCGGCGGTATTTAAAACTGCGCGCCACGATTTGCGCGCCGTTTGCCAGCAGGGCGGAAGCGACCGTGTCGCCGGCGAAACCGCGCATCGGTTTGCCGTCAAAAGAAAAATCCAACGGGCTGGCGCGGTCAATGCGCCCGCCTTCGGCAAGGCGGTTTTTTTGGGTCATGGCGCGGCGCAGCCTTCGGCTTTGCGCGCCGCGGCGGGTTTTTCGCCGCCCATCGGATACGCGCCGTAAATCCTGCCGCTGACCGTGCAGCGCGCCAAATTAAAATAACGGCGGCAGCCAAACGCATGCATCCATCTTTCGTAATGGACGCCTTTGGGATTTTTGCGCAAAAACAAATACGCCGCCCACTCTTCATCGGAAAGCGCGGCGGGGTCGGCGGGTCGCGCAATATGCGCTTCGCCGTGGTGGGAAAATTCAGTTTGGTCGCGCGCCCCGCACCAGGGGCATTCAATTTGCAGCATATATTTCAGGATTCCGCGGAAAATTGCAGGGAGTTTAATTATAACACGGCGCGGGCGGCTGCGCCCCGCCGCCGCATTAAGCCCTGTTTTTTCGGGAAAATTCGGCTATAATTTCGCCAACCGCCCCATTTTTGCGGGAGGAAAGGAGTAATCTAATGAAAACTATTTTGCGGGGAATTTTTGCGCTTTTCGCCGCCGTGCTGATGGCGGTGTCGCCCATTGCATTCGCCGATTCGTGGGAAGTGCGTTCAAAGACAAATCCGTTAGATGACGATGGTAAACAGCCTTTTATCGCATCCGGCGATTTTGTGTCCCCTATTCCGGGGCATAGTGCTGCATTTCCATATAATGACTTACAGGCGAAACTTTCTTATGAGTGCAAATTTTTTGAACATGCATCCGATTGGTACATGTTTATGCTCATCCTGTTCAACAAAAAGCCCAATATCAAAAATGAAAATCTCTTGCACTTTCGATTAAAAGGCGATGGTGGTGAAACCCAATCGGTTGTTATGAGTAACTCTCATGTATATGGGCTTACTTTCGCCGCCATAAAGAAAGGAGGCGTGCTTTCGTCTGTTGATACATTTAATAGTGGATATGTCCTCCCATATGACAGCATCATTGTAGGCGTGCCGTGGGCGGACGATGGCGAAGTGTTATTTAAGTTTCAGATAACACCGGAAATGAAGGCGGCAGCAGCGGAAATAGACGGCATTTGCGAAGGACTTAAGGGAGAAGTTGAAGACAACGATGGCGGAAGCAAACGCAAAGCGCAATCGTCCGGTGGAAACAAATAACTGCTCGCCCCCGACATTTGCCGGGGGCGAAACCCATGCGGCGGAGTTTACTCCGCCATGCCCGCAAGCATGCCGCAGTAAACTGCGGCGAATGCGTTTCACCCCCGATTAAAATCGGGGGCGAGCGGTTTGGAATAAAACAATCCGTCATTCCTGCAAAGGCAGGAATGACGGCGGGCAGGAATAGCGGACGGGGAATTAATACTCACGAACCGCCGGGGCGGTTTTTGGCGGCGCGGGGGTGGGCGCGGTCGTATGTGCGCGCGAGGTTTTGGAAATCCAGCCGCGTGTATATTTGCGTGGAGGCAATGTCCGCATGTCCCAATAAATCCTGCGTTGCGCGCAAATCGCCGCTGGATTGCAAAAAATGCGAAGCACAAGAATGGCGCAAAACATGCGGGCTGATTCGTCCCGCGCTGCCACGCGCTTGCGCCCGCGCCGCCGTCCGCAGTTGCACGGCGCGCGCCGAAATGCGTTTGCCGCGCAAATTAATAAACAACGCCTCGTCCGCGGGATTTAACCCTTCGCGCTGCGGCAACCATTCCCGCAACGCGCGCCGCGCCGCATCGCCAAACGGCGCAACGCGCCCGCGCCCGCCTTTGCCGCGCCGGATATGCGCCGCGCCCGATTCGCAATCTACATCGCAAACATCCAGCGCGGTTAATTCCCCCACCCGCAAACCGGCGGAATACAACAACTCAAACATCGCCGCATCGCGCCGCGCCGCCGCGCCGTTTTCGTTTCCGTCCGGCGCGTCCAAAAAATGCGCCGTTTCATCCGGAGTCAACGCGCGCGGCAGACGCGCCGGTTTTTTCGGGGCGCGGGCAGCGCGGGCGGGATTGGTATTAATCCGCCCTTTTTTGCGCAAGTATTCAAAAAACATGCGCCAAGCCGCCAAGCGGCGGGCGACGGATGATGGTTTAATTTTTCGTTTGCCTTCCGCGGCGAGCAGGCGGCGAATATCGTTTGTTGTCACCGCCGCCGCATCGCCGCCCACGCCGGCGGTTAAAATCCGCAAATCGCGCCGGTAAGAATCCACCGTGTGCGCCGACATGCGCCGCACCGCTTCCAATTCATGCACAAACTCTTCGGCTTGGCGGACGATTTCGGATGTTGCGCCGGGCGCATCCGCCGCCGCGTTCATAACGCCGCCGCCAACAACGCCGCTAAACGGCGGCAAAATATATCGTCGCCTTCGCGCAAATGTTCTTTTTGGCGAAACGCCAAAGTTAACAATCCCGCCGCGCGCCGTCCTTGTTTTAACGGCAGATGATAATACAACGCCGCTTTTTTTTGCGCGCCGGATAACGGCGCATCGTCCGCGCGCCCTCCCGCCGGCAAACGGGACGCTTTGACCGCCAGCGCATCGCGCGGTCCAAAAACGGCGATATTGCACTCCGCCGCTTTAAATCCGCGGCGCAATAATATTTCGGCTTGCCGTTGCCAGCCGGTTTTGCGCGCAATCAACAACAACGAAAGACGGTGCAATACCGCAACCGTCGCGTCATTATCGCGCAGGATGTCTTCGCGCGCCGCGGTTTCCCGGCGCGAAGACCGGTTTTTACCGCGCAACACTTCTTCTTTGGCGCGCATCGCCAAAATAACGCCCATAGCCGCTCCTCGCTGTTGCGAAATTTGCCGTTGCGAAAGCATGCCCCGCCGCAATAAACGGCGAAGCGCCCGCGCGCCGGACAGACGCCCATGAAAAAACAGGACTTGACAACGCGGTCAAATCCTGTTTTTATGGGAGGCCGTTAGGCCTTCTTTTTGCGGCCGCGCTTTTTGGCGCCTTTTTTCGCGCCTTTTTTGGCCCCCTTCTTGGCGCCTTTCTTCGCGCCTTTTTTGGCCCCTTTCTTGGCGCCTTTTTTCGCGCCTTTCTTGCGGCCGTTTTTGGCGGCTTTCTTCGCCCCCTTCTTGGCGCCTTTTTTCACGCCTTTTTTGCGGCCGTTTTTGGCGGCTTTTTTGACGCCTTTCTTAGCGCCTTTTTTCGCCCCCTTCTTGGCGCCTTTTCTCACGCCTTTTTTGGCCCCGCTTTTCTTTGCTGCTTTTTTCTTTTTCACCATGGTTTTTCTCCTTTGGTTGGTTGGTAAGAAAAAAGAAAGTTATTCCGGCTACTCCCAGTTTAACTTTCCTCCTGTCTGATATTCTACCACACGCGTCTCAAAAAAGTTCTTTTCTTTCTTTAAATCTATTACTTCGCCCATCCACGGAAACGGATTGCGCGGCTCGTTAAACACCGGGGCGAGTCCGATTTGCGCAAGACGCCGGTCGGCGACGAAGCGCAAAAATTGTTTAAACATCATGCAATTCAATCCCAAAACGCCGCGCGGCATGGTTTCTTCAGCGTAGCGGTATTCCAATTCCGCCGCCGCATGCATCATCTCGCGCGCTTCTTCGCGGAACGCTTCGGTCCACAGATGCCGGTTCTCCAATTTGATTTGGTTGATGACATCTATGCCGAAATTTAAATGCAGCGACTCGTCGCGCAAAATATACTGCACTTGTTCCGAACAGCCGGGCATTTTGTTTTGCCGCCCCAGCGCCAGCACCTGCACGAAACCGGCGTAAAAAAACAGCCCTTCCATAATCATCGCAAACGCAATCAGCGACTTTAACAGCTGCCTGTCGGACTCCGGCGTGCCGGTCGCAAAGGCGGGATTGGTGAGCGTGTCAATGTATTCCAAACAAAACGCGTCCTTGTCGTGGACGCACGGGACTTCCATATACATGTTGAAAATCTCGCCCTCGTCCAGCCCCAGCGACTCCACGATATACTGGTAGGCATGCACATGCACCGCCTCTTCAAACGCCTGCCGCAGCAGGTATTGGCGGCATTCGGGGTTGGTAATCAGGCGGTAAGTGCCGAGCAAAATATTGTTCGCCGCCAGCGATTCGGCGGTCGCAAAAAAACCGAAATTGCGCTTGAGCATGTGCCGCTCGTCGGCGCTCAGCGCTTTCGGATCGCGCCATTGTTCAATGTCGCGCTGCATGCTGATTTCGTTCGGCATCCAATGGTTGGCGCAGCCCGCCAAATATTTCTCCCACGCCCACTGGTATTTAATCGGCATCAGCTGGTTCACATCGGCGCGGCAATTAATAATCCGCTTGTCGTCCACCGCAACGCGCCGGACATTTTGCGCCGGACTCGGATTCGTCAGCAGCGTTTCTTTTTCTTCGTCTTGCCATTGCAATTCGGGCATCAATTTCTCCTTTTTTTGTGTGTTGTTTTTTAACAATAAATTAAACGGATTTTGCGTTTTTTAGCCGCCCGTCCGTTTGTTTTTATTTTTTTTCGCCGGGCGGGCGTTTTCGCCAAACCAAAACCGCCTTCCCGCTTCCGCCTATTAAAACAAATTTTTGCCCGTTTTTTGCCGCGCTTTTAAGTTTATTTTTTGGTTGATTTTTGCAACGCCGCGCGCGTTTTTAGAAAACCGCCGCCGCAAAAGCGCATCCAAAGCAAAACAGCGGAAAAATTATTAAGCATCTTCCGCAAAATACTTGCTTTATATTTCCGCCCGCTTTTGACCGCATGCAAACGGCGCATTCGCCCCGATTATTTTGCATATTTCCGCAACGGAAAGATTTTTGCCCGTCTTATTAGATTTTGGAATATACCAAACGCAAAAATAGCGGGGCAATTCAATTTCCCCGCTATTTTCATCCGCCGCCGCTGTTTTTTGCGTTGGATAAACCCGCCTTGCCCGTTTTTTTGCCGTTCTTTTGCTTTTTGGATAAAAAACCGGCGATTCTCCGCTTAATAACGCGAATCGCCTCCGGATTTTTGTCAATTAAAATAAAACCGCGCCCGTTTTTCGCCGCCGCCTCGCCCGTTGTGCCGCTTCCCGCGAAAAAATCCAGCACCGTATCGCCGGGGCGCGAGTGTATTTTGACGATGCGCTCCACAATCGCCAGCGGTTTTTGCGTTGGATAGCCGGTTTTTTCGCGCCCGTTGGTCGGCACAATCGTATTCCACCAAACATCGGTCGGTGTTTTTCCGCGCGCCGCCTTTTCCGCCCCTGCCAAATCGGGCGCCATATAGGGAATCCTGTCCATCTCATCGTAGTTAAATACATAATTTTTCGGATTTTTGGCAAACCAGTAAATATTGTCGTGTTTGGCGGACCAGCGGTTTTTGCTGCGCGCGCCGAAATCGTAAGCCCAGATAATTTCGTTAATACAATGCGCCGGACCGCCGAAAATCTCCTCCAACAACAAACGGCAACGATGCGCCTCGCGCCAATCTATATGAAAAAACAAGCTGCCGTCCGCTTTTAGAATGCGATGCGCTTCCAAAAGACGCGGGCGCAAAAACCCGGCAAAATCGGTGAAAGAATCGGAATAACCGGATTTTCCCACAACTTCGGCGCGGTATTTTTTGCCGCCAAACCCCGCGCGCCCGCCGTTTTCATCCTGCGAAACGCGAATCCGCGTCCGGCTTTGGACTTTGCCGGTATTAAAAGGCGGGTCAATATAAACCAGCGCAACGGATTCCGCCGCCATCTTTTTCAGATGCGGCAAGTTGTCGCCGGAGAGGATTTTGCCGGACGGATTAGCCGCGCCGCCCGCAAGTTTCATTTCAATTCAATTTCAACAAAAGCAAACGGATAATCGTTGGCGTTTATCACATTATGTTCAACGCCGGCGAAACGAAAATAAGATTTTCCCGCCGATAACGATGCGCGGCTATTCCCGTTTTTGTCTTCCAGCAATAAATCGCCGTCCGCCATCGGCACGACAACATAATCGTATTCATGGCGGTGCCATCCGGTTTCCGCCCCCGGCGCAAACGCCCATTGCGTTATCCGCGCCCGCGCATTGTTTTCCTGCATTTCGCCAAGGGCTTGCGGACGCCCGCTCACTGGCACGACTCGCATTCGTCATCGCCGATTGCGCAGGCGGGGGCGGCGGAGACGGCGTTTAATGCGCCCGTCCGGGTGGAGTATTTTTCGGTGGACGATGCGCCCAGCGTCCGCAG
>JBPCWY010000221.1:0-13598 GCA_051009035.1 Gammaproteobacteria bacterium | reverse complement strand
GTAAAAACGCCGATAACGCCCGCAAATCTCTCAAATACGCTCCCCGGGTTTGCTCTGACAAGCCGCTGCCGGCTAAATAGCCGTCAAATGCCTCCAATACCGCCGTTTCCATGCCGCGCGCTATACTCGCTATACTGCAACCGCAGGGGCGGTAAATACCGATGGTGCTTGTCCGCGGCGGCGCGGCGCACTTTTACTCCGCGCCATTCCGCGTTCTTTTTGTATTGCCCGAATTTGTCCCATCGCCGCCGATAAATTCTTATTCTCCACGACTTTGCCCGGAATATTCGTCCGCAATTTGTCAAAAATAGAGTAGGGTAGCGACCTGCCTTCATGCTCTACGGATAAACGGCCGTCCGGATAATCGCATACCGTCACGCGTTTACCGCGCAGTTTCTCCATATAGAGATCGCCCGGCTTCAGCATAATCATTATGCGATCGTATTGCAATGTCAGATTTTGCGACACCGTCCGCTGTTCGCGCCAAGCCAGCGCCCCGTCCATGTCGTCATGCTTGGATAACGGACGATGCAAATCTTTCGGATTGCGCGGCGTTTTTGCAAACTTTTTTGCGCGGCGTTTTTGCAAACTTTTTATTGTAAGCGGCGGTAAATTTCGACAACATGGCGTTGCCGGATTTAATGTCCGACGCCCCGGCCAAGCGCAATTCCTTCACCAAACGGTCTTGCAAGGTTTTGTGAACCCGTTCCACGCGTCCCTTGGCTTGCGGCGTGTTCGCGCAAATAATATCAATATTTAAGGAGAGCAGGGCGCGCCCAAACTGGGTTGAGCGGCCTTCTTCGGCGCCTGCCTTCATATTGACCCGGAACACGCTGTGTTTGTCGCTGTATAGCGCAACCGGCTTGCCGTGCCGTTCGATATACGCGCGCATCGCGCCAAAATACGCAAAAGCGCTTTCCGTCTCGGCAAAGTGCAAGCGCCCGATTGCGCCGGTCGCATCATCAATAAATACCAGCAAGTAGCACTTCGGCCCGCGGTCTTCAAACCACCAGTGCTGGCATCCGTCCACCTGCACCAACTCCCCGAAACATTCGCGCCGCGGACGCGGCTGCCGAGCCTTCTCGCGGCGCAGTGCCCGGCACAGCCACATCCCGTCCGCCGACATCCAGCGCCGCAGTGTTTCCGTTCCTAACACTATGCCGTGCTTTTCGGCCAGTTTCTCCCCAGCCAGCGTCGGACCAAAATCCGGATACTCGGCTTTTAGTATGCCAAGAACATGCCGGCGAAATTCGTCCGGATAGCGCCGGTTTCCCGGCAAACCGCGCCGCTTGGATACAATCCCGCCAACTCCGGCGCGGGCATGGGCATCATAAAGCCGGCAAAAATGCCTCATGGATATTCCCAGCTCTTCGGCCGCCTGCGTTTTCGTGACCGTCCGCTCCGACACCCTCGTGATGGCGCGCAATCGGCGGATTTCCTCACTGCTCATAGTGGTCAACCTTTCCATTTTGGTCTCCTGTTGGTAAAAGGAAACCTATTAAATATCCATTAAATACAAACCTAATATGGCACTATAATAAATATTTTTTGCGCCACATGTGGACATCTCTAATGGGGACAATGTGGACATTACTAAAAAGTGCTAACAGTTAAATTTGACATAATCTATGTTATGCGAAGTTATAATGTTAAACCTTTTTAGTAATGTCCACATTGTCCTCATTAGAGATGTCCGCATGCGGCGCAAAAATATTTATTAAAGCGAATGTCTGCCGCGTTCCCCCAAAAACGCGGCGCGCCGTTTTTTTGGGTTTTTCAATTAGCCGCTGCCGCTGTTGCGCTCTAATTGGTATATTGCCATGTCGGCCCGCCAGTTGGGGCGGAATGTTATTTCGCGCGCGCCGCATAAAAACCAGCGGCGGCGGACGGGGAAATTTCCGGCGCGGCAGAGCGATTCAAAATCCGCAATTGTGCAGTAGCGGACGTTTTCCGTGTTGTGCCATTCGTGCGGCAAGGCGCGCCCTACCGGCATTTTGCCCGCCGCAATTAATTGCATGCGCAGCCGCCAATAACCGAAGTTTGGAAAAGAAACGAGCGCCGTTTTTCCGATGCGCAGCATTTCGGAAAGCAGTTTTTGCGGGGGCATGCCCACGCTTTGCAAAGTATCCGATAAAACGACCGCGTCAAACGCGTCTTCGTCAAACAGCGAAAGCCCGCGGCGGATGTCGCAATGCACCGCCTGCACGCCTTTTTGCAAACAGCGCACTAAATTGTTGCGGTCAATATCCGCGCCGACTCCGCGCGTATTGCGGGCGCGGCGCAAGTATTCCAGCATATCGCCGCCGCCGCACCCCAAATCCAACACCGAAGAATTGGGCGCAACGGCGGCGGCAATGCGTTCAAAATCAAGACGCATTGGAATCCTCCCGCGCGCCGGACGGCGTTTTTAATTCGTTTGTTTTTAATCCGTCCATAAACGCCCGTACCGCGTTATGGTATGTTTTGTCCGCGAGCAAAAAAGAATCATGCCCCTCCTGCGATTCAATTTCAATATACGAAACATCTTTGCGCGCCCGCAACAGCGCGCGGGTTAATTCTTCGGAACGCGCCGGCGAAAAACGCCAGTCGCTGGAAAAAGAAACCAGCAACAATTTCGCCCGCACCGGCGCGAGCGCGCGCGCCAAATCGCCGCCGCATTCCGCCGCCGGGTCAAACGCGTCCAAGGCGCGCGTCATCAACAAATAAGTATTGGCGTCAAAATTGCCGGAAAACTTTTTGCCTTGGTAGCGCAAATACGATTCTACTTGAAACATTTCCGCGTCTTCGCGCCTTTCGCGCCCGAAGCGCGCCGCCATGTGCGCGTCCGACAAATAAGTAACATGCCCCAGCATCCGCGCGATTCCCAAGCCGCGGTGCGGATAACGCCCGCTTTCGTAATAATCGCCGCCGCAAAAATCGGGGTCGCGCATAATCGCCTGACGCGCGATGTCGTTAAATCCAATATTAATCGCGCTGAGTTTCGCCGCCGCCGCAACGGCGACTACCGCCCGCACTTTGTCGGGAAAATCCGCCGCCCAACGCAACGCCTGCATTCCCCCTAAACTGCCTCCGACTACGGCGGCAAATTGCCCGATGCCGAGTTTTTCGGCGAGTATATTTTGGGCGCGCACCCAATCTTCCACGGTCACTTGCGGAAAACGCGAACCGTAAGCGCGCCCGTCTTCCGGATGAATGCTGGCGGGACCGGTGGAGCCGTGGCATCCGCCCAAATTATTCGGCGAGACGACATAAAAATAATTCGTATCCAGCGGTTTTCCGGGACCGATAAAATTATCCCACCAGCCGGTATTTTGCGAATCGCCCGGACGCCGCCCCGCCGCATGCTGCGAACCGGAAAGCGCGTGGCATACTAAAACCGCATTTTGCATGTTGGCGTCCGGACGCCCGTAAGTTTCATAACTTATTTCCCATTGGGGTAAAGTTTTGCCGCACGCAAGGCGCAACGGCTGCGCGAAAGACGCCGTTTGCGGGACGACTTCGCCGATTGATTTTTCGCCGTTCATCGCCGCGTTTGTCATGGCGCGCGGGTGAAAAAACCGCACCACCCCGCGGCGCATAAAACATTGTCGTCTTTGCGCGCCGCGGCGGTATCGGAATACGGTCCCGCCAAAAATAAATGCAAGCCGTCGCGCGGGTGAACTTTATGCGTAATGCCGCCGAAGCCGTCCGCGGAAAATTTGCGCCGCATTTTTTCCGCATTGTCCGCGGAGGCAAACGCGCCGAGTTGGATATAAGTATGCGGCGCGGTTTCTTCCGCGGGCGCGGCTTGCGGCGCGTTGTTTTGCGGCGGATTATTGTCCGGAAAAATAACTTCCACAATGACTTCGCCCGAACCTTTTTCCGCGATGCCGATGCGGTGCGCGGCGGCGTAAGATAAATCTATCACGCGCCCTTTGAGAAACGGACCGCGGTCGTTGATGCGGACGACAACGGTTTTGCCGTTGTCCGGACGGGTCACCCGCGCATAACTCGGAATCGGCAATACCGGATGCGCCGCGGTCATTTTAAACATGTCGTATACTTCGCCGGACGCGGTTTGGCGTCCATGATAGCGTCTGCCATACCACGACGCTTCGCCCCGCTCCCGGTGCGGGCGCAATGTTTTGTGCGGATGGTATGTTTTGCCGAACACGGTATACGGGCGGGAGCGCGCCGGGTTAATTTTTTCCGCAACCGGCACGGCGTCCGGCACCGCGGCGAGTTTTTCCGGGGAAATATCCAGCGGACCGTCGTCCAAATAATACCCGCCGGGTTCTTCCCGCGGTTCTTCTTTGACCGCCGTTTCTACTTTTGCCGCCGTTTCTATTTTGGGCGGCAAAGTATTTTGGGGCGAAAACGCCGCGCAACCCGCAACCGATAACGGCAAAATAAACAGCGGCAAAACATGCAACGGCAACGCCGCGCGCGCAATTTTTGTTTTCATATTTTTCATGCTCCGTTTTTTCATAACCCGCGCCGCCCGCGCGCCAAAGATAATACCACGCCAAACCCGGCAAAAGACGCAAGCAATGCGGTTCCGCCGTAACTCACCAGCGGCAAGGGCAGCCCCACCACCGGCAACAATCCGGACACCATGGAAAGATTGACCGCAAAGTTTACAAAAAATACGCCGCCGATTCCCGCCGCGGTAATAAAACCGAAAGTCCCGGGAATTTTTGAGGCAAGCAACAAACAACGCCATACAATTAAAACCGCCAAAGAAAGCATCAGGCAGCCGCCCGCCCAGCCGAATTCTTCGGCGAAAACGGCGAAAATAAAATCCGTGTGGCGTTCCGGCAAAAAACCAAACTGCGCCTGCGTCCCTTCCTGAAACCCTTTTCCCCACATGCCGCCGGAGCCGATGGCGATTTCCGATTGTATTGTGTGATAACCCGCGCCGAGCGGGTCTTGTTGCGGGTCCAGCAAAGTCAGCACTCTTTTTTTCTGGTAATCTTTTAATACAAACTGCCAAACGACCGGCAGCAACGCCAGCGCCGCTCCGGAGGCGCCGGCAATCCAACGCCAGCCGATGCCGCTAAAAAAAATCGCCAGCACGCCCGCCGCCGCTATCATCACGGCGGTGCCCAAATCCGGCTGCAACCCGACCAGCGCCGCGGGCAGCGCGGTAATTAACAGCATTAAAATATAATGCGGCCAGCGGATATTTGTTTTGCAACGGGCGCAATAATACGCGATGCACATGGGCAGGGCAATTTTCATCAGTTCCGAAGGTTGCAGCAAAAACCCGACATTCAACCAGCGGCGGGCGTTGTTTATTTTAACGCCAAACAACAGCACCGCGGCAAGCACCGCCAGCAACGCGATAAAAAATACCGGCGCCGCTTCTTCCAACCGGCGCGCGGGCAAAAACCCAATCAACGCCATCAAAAAAATCCCCGCCGCGCCGCGCCAAAACTGCGTCCAAAACCGCGCTTCGCCGCCCGCCGTGTATAAGGCGAGCAACCCGACCGCAAACAGCCCCAGCAACAACGCCACCAGCCAAAAATCCAATCCTCTTTTATTCATGCGTCCTCCGCCGCCGCTCTTTCTTCTTCCGGCGACACGAGCGTGGACGGATAATACGCGTCCATATAAGAAGTTAAAAGCGCCCGCGCGACAGGTCCGGCAACGCGCCCGCCGCTGCCGCTGTTTTCTACAATAACCGCCACCGCCGCGCGCGGATAATTCGCCGGCGCGTAGCCGACAAACCATGCGTGGTCGCGCAAATGTTTCGGCAACTCTTCGTTTTTCACCCGCCCGCCCGATTCGGTATAACGCAATTTGGATACTTGCGCGGTGCCGGTTTTGCCGGCGATGCCGTAAGCGACTCCCCGTCCTACGGAAACCGCCGTCCCGCCGGGTTTGGTGACGGCGGCGAGCGCGCCGCGCACTAAATTTAAATAACGCGGCGAAAATGTTTCCGCCCGCATTTCCGCCGCGCGGGTTTTGCCGATGTGCGGGCGCAATTTTTTTCCGCCGTTGGCAATCATCGCCATCGCAACCGCCATTTGCAGCGGCGTCGTTTCCAAATACCCCTGCCCGACGCTGGACGAAACCGTCTCGCCCGGATACCATTGTTCGCCGAAACGTTTTTCCTTCCACGCCGCATTCGGCAACACGCCCCCTTTTTCGTTGTCCAAATCAACGCCGCTTCTTTTGCCGAAACCGAAAACGGACAGCGCATCGTGCATTTTTTCAATGCCGATATCGTTGCCGAGTTCGTAATAAAAAGTATTGACCGAGCGGATAATGGAGCGGGCGATTCCGACTTTGCCGTGCCCGCCTTTTTTCCAATCGTGAAAAACATGCGAGCCGAGGCGGAACGCGCCGCGCGAATGGTAAATATAATTTTCATCGCGCCAGCCGTGCTGCAATGCGGCAAGGGCGAGAAACGGTTTAATCGTGGAACCCGGCGCGTATTGCCCGTATATCGCGCGGTGAATCAGCGGTTTTTGCGCCGATTCGGTCAGCGCCCCCCACTGCTTCGGCGTAATGCCGAAAACAAAATTGTTAATGTCAAACCGCGGGCTGCTGGCGAGCGCGAGCAATTCGCCGTTGTTGACATCCATCACAACCGCCGCGCCGCTTTCGCCGGCGAGCAGTTGTTCGGCGAGACGCTGCAAATGCAGGTCAATCGTCAATTCAATATCCCGCCCGGGACGGGGCGGGCGGCGGATTTCGCGCCCGTATATCCGCCCGTGCGCGTCAATTTGCGCCTCTTGCACGCCGAGTCCGCCGCGCAATATTTTTTCGTAAATTAATTCCGCGCCGGTTTTGCCGATAAACTTCGCCCCGCGGTAATCGCCGTCCCGCCCTTTTTGTTTAAGCGCGCCCAAATCGTCTTCGTTCAGCCGCCCGACATACCCGATAACATGCCCGGCAAAATCGGCGTGCGGATAACGCCGCGCGAGCTCCGATTCTAAAACAATTTCGGGAAACAAAAACTGCCACCCCAAAAAACGCACCGCTTCGTCTTCGCTTAATTTTTCGCGCAAAGTAATAATGCCGCGGTATACCCGGCTGTTTTTGGATTCCGCCAATTTTTTAACCGCGTCTTCCGGGATGTCCACCGCCTCGCGTAGGGAATCTATTTTGCCCAAAACGGAATCGGCGAAATCGGAACCCACTTTTAACGAATACACCGTTTCGTTCAACGCCAGCGGCTCGCCGTTGCGGTCAAAAATCCGCCCGCGCGGCGGCTCCACCGGCAAGACCGAAAGCCGGTTGTCTTCCGCCAGTTGCGCGTAATATTGAAACCGCTCCACCTGCAAACTATACCAGCGCCACGCCAGCAACATGGCGACCGACAACGCCAGCAGCGCAAAAAACCACAACCGTCCGGACGGAAAATTATTCACCGCCGCGCAACAACCGCCCCAGCCGCCGCATGAGCAGCGGCAAAAACAGCCACAACCCGGACGCCGATGCGGACGGGGCAAACGAACCCCAAGTAAACTTGACGCCGAATTGCGCCCAGTCGCCGCTTTCTAAAATGATTAATACAAACAATACCGCCTGTCCGCAACATAATACAAATAAAACATGCACCGCTTGTCCAAACGGGTCAAGCAGGGAAAAACGCCCGCGCATGCCGTTGACTAACAAGACCATTCCCGTATACGCCAACGCGGTAAATCCGAGCGGCAGTTGTCCCGCCAAATCCATCATCACGCCGAGCGCAACGGCGGCGGCGTAGTTGACCGCCTGCGGGTGAAACACCGCCCAATAAACCAGCGCCAAACTCGGAAACACGGGTTTTACGCCCAACGCCCAGCCGGGCCACGGCAAAAACTCAAACGCCAGCGACAAAAACAAAGTCCCCAAAATAAGCGGCAGATTGCCCCGCGCCGCGCCGGAAGCCCCCGCCGAAGAATACGCCATTATTGCGCCTCCGCCGCTTTGCGCCGCGCATAGACGAGCAAAGTTCGGCGTCCGTAAAAATCCGAAGCGGGCGCAACGGACGCGTCAAGATAGCGGACGCCGCGCGATACGGACAATACTTTTCCCACCGGATAACCCGCGGGAAAAACGCCCCCTTCCGCCAGCAATTCGTCTCCCGGGCGCAAATCGGAATTGCCCGGCATGGAATAAATTTGCATCGCCCCGCCGCTGCCGCGGACAATCGCCAATTGTCCGGTGCGCCGCACCCGCGCCGCAATCCATTGCCCGGGATGGACGAGTAAATTAACCGCGCTGTTGTCCGCGGCGGCGCGCACAATCTGCCCCACCACGCCGTTTTCGTCCACCACTGTCATACCGGGCAACACGTCGTCCCCGACTCCCCGGTTTAGATAAATTTTATCCTGTTGCAGCTGCGAAGTTTCCTGCCGCACATCCGCCGCCGTCCAATCTCCCGGCGCGCGTTCGCGAAGCGCGAGCAGGCGGCGCAACTCGTCGTTTTGGGCGACAAAAAAATTAAGCGAACTGATTTGCACCGTTTGGCGCAGGAGTTTTTCTTCTAATTCTTTTTTTTCGTCCAACAACGCGGCGCGGGAAGAAAAATAATCGCGCACGCCGTCCGCCGCACGCACGGGCAATTCTCCGGCATAGCGAAACGGCGCGAGCGCCAAAGACATGTTGCCGCGCAACGAATCAAAAGCGCGAAAATGCAAATCAGCTGCGGATAAAGACGCCGAAAACAAAACCGCGCACAAAAACCTTAAAAAAGAATACCGGTTCATCGTCCCCGTCGCGCGCCGCGCCCCGCCTTAAGCGAAAAGCTTGAGCGGGGACGAGTCAATATACTGCAAAGAAATGCCGCAACCGCGCGCCACGCAAGTCAGCGGGTCGTCCGCGACTTTGACCGGCACGCCGGTTTCTTCCTCCACCCGCAACCCCAGCCCGGCAATCAGCGCGCCGCCGCCGGTCAGCGACATGCCCCGCTCCGAAATATCCGAAGACAAATCGGGCGGCACTTGCGCCAATCCGAGGCGCACCGCTTTGACGATTTCGTTGACCGCGGGGGTAATCGCTTCGTAGATGTGTTCGGAATTGAGGGTAAATTGGCGCGGGACGCCTTCGGCGATATTTTGCCCGCTCACCCGCACTTCTTTTTTGCCGTTTTCAAACAAAGACGGATGCGCGACCGCGATTTGTTTTTTAACCCGTTCGCTCGTGCTTTCGCCGATGACGATGCCGAATTTGCCGCGGATATATTCAATAATCGCTTCGTCAATTTTGTCGCCGCCCACCGCCAGCGAGCGGCTGTATACCATCCCCCCGAAAGTAATCACGCCGATTTCGGCAGTGCCGCCGCCGACATCCAAAACCATGGAACCGCCCGGCTCCTGCACCGGCAAATCGCAGCCCAGCGCCGCCGCCATCGGCTCTTCAATCAAATATACTTTTGTCGCCCCGGCGGCGAGCGCCGATTCTTTAATCGCGCGCCGGTCGACGGAAGTGGAGGAAGTCGGCACGCAAATTACAATGCGCGGCGCGGGGGTGAGAAGCTTTGCGCCGTGGACTTTTTTAATAAAACTTTTCAGCATCTGTTCGGTGATGCGGTAGTCGGAGATGACGCCGTCTTTCATCGGGCGCACGACTTTGATGTTGCCCGGCGCGCGTCCCAGCATCTGCTTGGCGCTTTGTCCGATTCCCAAAATCTGCGGATTTTGGTTGTTGCTCATGTCCAGCGCCACGACGGACGGCTCGTTTAGCACGATGCCCTGGCGCAAAACATAAATAATCGTGTTTGCCGTGCCGAGGTCAATCGCCATATCCGTGGCCATCAAACTCCGTAATAATTTAATCATTGTTTGCTCCGAATAAAAACCGCGCGCGTGCGCCCCGCGCCGCGCCGAAACGGAATTGTATACGATTTTACCGCTATAATACCCGCATGCAAAAATTTTCCCGCATGCCCGCGCATTTGTCCGACTTGCCGCCGCCCGCCGCCGGACAACTGGAAACCGCCCGCCGCGCCGCTTTGGACTGGCTTTTTGCGCGCGGTTACGAATTGCACCTGCCCCCGCTCGCCGAATACGCCGAAGCCCTCGCAGCCGGAGACGAATCGCTCCATCTGGATATTTTTAAGATGACCGACACGCTTTCCGGGCAAACACTCGGCATTCGCGCCGACCACACCCCCCAAACCGCGCGCTTTGACGCCGCCGCCGGGGGCGCGCCCCGCCGCTTGTGTTATTGCGGCCCGGCGTTGCGCGCCCGCCCGCCGCAGGCGTGGAAAGGGCGCGAGATTATGCAAATCGGCGCGGAAATTTTCAACCTGCCCGCCCCCGCCGCGGATTGGGAAATAATCCACGCCGCCGCCGGCGCCCTGCGCGCCGCCGGAATCGCCGACATCGCCGTTGATATCGGACACGCCGGAATCATCCGCCGCCTGCTGGAAACTTTCCCGCCGGAAGAGCGCGAAACGCTGGCGCAACACGCGGCGCGGCGCGATTCCGCCGCATTGCGGGACGCCGCCGGCGGCAATTCCGCGCTGGCAAAATTGTTGGACGACGGCAACGATTTGGCGCGGGCGCGCAAATACGCCGGCGGCGAATCCGAAACGGACATTGACGGATTGGCGCATATCCTCCGCATGCTGCATTTGGAAGGGATAGACGCCGCGCCCAATTTTGGCGAAACCGGCGGCTACGGCTATCACACCGGAGTCGTATTTTCCATTTACGGCAAAGATTTCGCCGCCGCCCGCGGCGGGCGTTACGAGCGCCCCGGCTTCCGCCCCGCCGTAGGATTTAGCATGGATTTGCGCGAGATTTTGGAACACCTGTCCCCCGCCCCGCCCCGTCCCGAACCGGTCGCCTGCCCGCCGTCCGAAGACGAATCGTGGTTCGCCGCCGTTGCCGTTTTGCAAAAACAAAACCGCGCCGTCCGATTTGCCGCGGAAGAAAACCCGCCGCCGCCGGTATTGGAAAAAACTTCCGAAGGCGGGTGGAAAGTGCGCGAGACATGAGCGTCGTTTCCGTCGTCGGTTTGCAATGGGGCGATGAAGGCAAAGGCAAAATCGTAGATTGGCTGTCCGCCGCCGCCCGCCATGTCGCGCGCTTTCAAGGCGGACACAATGCCGGACACACCCTGCTTGTCGGCGGCGAAAAAACCGCCCTCCATCTTCTCCCCTCCGGCGTTTTGCATCCCGCCGCAAACTGCTACATCGGCGGCGGCGTCGTTGTTTCGCCCGGCGCGTTGCTGGACGAAATCGCGGCAATGGAAAAACGCGGAATCGTTTTGGAAGGGCGTTTGTTTGTCGCCGCCAACGCCGCTTTGGTATTGCCGTATCATGTGCTGATGGACCGCCTGCGCGAAAAAAATAAAAACAATCTCGGCACGACCTTGCGCGGTATCGGTCCCGCGCATGAAGACAAAACCGCCCGCCGCGCGATTCGGATTTACGATTTATACAACGGCGCGGGGCGCGAAAAACTCGCCGCCAACGCCGCCTTATACGCCCGCCGTTTGGACGCCGCATTGGACGCGGAAGTTTTGCATGAAGAATTAACCGCGCAGGCGGAAAAATTGCGCGGTTATGTTTGCGAAGATACCGGCGCGCGGCTGGCGGCGGCAAAAGCGCGCGGCGAAAATATTTTGCTGGAAGGCGCGCAGGGAATCATGCTGGATATAGAACAAGGCACTTATCCGTTCACCACATCGGCGCAATGCCTGCCCGCCGCCGCCGCCGGAGGGCTGGGCGCGGAATTGTCGCCGGAAATTTTAGGCGTAAGCAAAGCATATACAACGCGCGTAGGCAACGGTCCTTTTCCGACCGAAACGCAAAACGGCGGCGGCGCGATGCTTTCCCGCATCGGCGAAGAATTCGGCGCGACCACGGGACGCCGCCGCCGTTGCGGCTGGCTGGATATTCCGATGCTGCGCCACGCGCTTTTAGTTTCGGGATGCCGCCGCATCGCGCTGACCAAATTGGATGTGCTGGATTGTTTGGAAGAAATCCCGGTATGCGTCCGCTACGATTTAGACGGCGAATCCGCCGCTGTCCCCCCCGCCGACCCGCTTGCGCTGGCGCGATGCCGCCCGGTCTACGAAACGCTGCCCGGCTGGAAAGGGCAAAGCGCCGCGGGCGTTACGGAATACTCCCGCCTGCCCGCGGCGGCGCGCCGCTATGCGGAATACATCGCCGAAATACTCGGCGCGGAAATAGACATTATTTCCACCGCCCCCGCCCGCGAATCCGCCATCGTCCGCCGCCACCCGTTTCAACAATAACCGCCGCGGCTTTTAATAAACAACGCGCCCGCGGAATCCAATTTTCTTAAAATTTTGGAAAATCGTTTTCGGAAAAAATATAAATCTTTTCCGCTTTTATTTTACGGTTATTTATCCCGCACAGTTTTTAAATAAATTAAAATACAAAAAAAACGCCGCCATTGAAAATAGCGGCGGCTTTTTATTTTTTGGAATATTGCCGCGCGCATCCGCGGCAATTCGGTTTTTTAATTTTCGGCAACATCGGCGTCTTTTAGGATTCCTTGTTTGAAGTATAAAATGCCGTTGAACCTTTTGGGGATTAGCGATTTTTTGTATACCCATGCTTCGCGCGCCCCCGGTTGGATTCTGTCCGGCTCGCCGATGACGGAGACGACTTCCGCTTTTGTCATGCCCGCTTTGACTTCGCTGCAGGAATGGTTGGCAATCGCCCTGTCGGATAATAATCCCCGCCGCCGAATCTCCGCCACGGCGGCTTTGCGTATTTCCCGGGTGTCGTAGAAAAAATTCGGGTCGCAACCGAAGGCGGTGTCTATCAGCCAATATTCCCCGTAAGCGTCCGCGCCGGCGACAACCGTTTTTCGCGGCGCTTCGTCAATATCGGCGTCCGCGCTTTTTAACGCGCCTTCTTCAAAATATACCGTGCCTTGAAACCTGGCGGGGAGGAAAGGCGATTTATAAATCCATGATTCGCGCGCGCCTTCCTGTATTTCGGCGGGCGCGCCGATGACGGCGATAACTTCCGCCCGTCTCATTCCCGACCGGATTTCGCCGCAAACATGGCGGGCGATGTATTCATCGGACAACAATTCGCGCCGCCGGACTTCGTCCATGGCGGCGGCGCGCACTTTTCCGCTTTCGTAGAAAAAGCCCGGCGCACATCCAAAAGCGGTATCCACCAGCCAATATTCCCCGCCTTCTTCCATTCCGGCGGCGATAATCTTCTGCGGGTCTTTGTAAATATCCGCGTCTTGCAGCTTGCCCGCTTCGTTAAAAAAGAGCGTCCCGCTGAATCGTTGGACGGGAAATATAAAAGAATGATACACCCACTCCCCGTGTTTTCCGATTTTGTCCGGAGAACCGACCACGGCGACCACTTCTTCTTTTGTCATGCCCGCCCGGATTTCGTTGCAGGCGTGGCCGGCGATGGTTTTTTCGGACAGCAATTTCCGCCGCCGGACTTCCGCCATGGCGGTCGCGCGCACTTCTTCGTTATCGTAGAAAAAATCGGGGCGGCAGCCGAAGGCGGCGTCAATCAGCCAATAATCCCCCTGCCCGCTTACGCCGGACGCCACAATATCCTGCGGATATTGCGCGCACCCGCCAACAAGGGCGGCGGCTAAAAGCAACATCAATTTTTTCATTGTTTTGCCTTTCTTTGCAACAAAATCGCCGCCCCGCCAAACGGGGCTAACGCC
>JBPCWY010000220.1:0-2770 GCA_051009035.1 Gammaproteobacteria bacterium | reverse complement strand
ACGTGGACGCGGCGACGGCCATCTTCACCGCCGGCGGCACCCTCACCGCCGCCGGCAAGCAGCTCGCCGTCGCCGGCGAGGGCACCTGGCGCATCAACGCCGCGGGCGCGCTCGGCTTCACGCCGGTCGCGAATTTCACCGGCCTCCCGTCGGTGGTCACCGTCGATGACAACGCTGGCAACACGTCGAACGCGGTCAACGTGGTGCTGGTCGACAAGGCGCCGCCGGTCGCGGTGCCGGACAGCGCCAACTTCACCGGCGCCGCGGTGACCGTGCAGGTCGCCGATGACGACGGCGCGGGCGAGAATGGCGGCGCGGGTGACGTGGACGTGGACAGCATCGTCTTCGTGACCCCGGACCCGGGCGACACACTGAGCCCGGAGGGCAAGACGCTGACGGCGGCCGGCCAGGGCGTGTGGACGGTCGGCGCCGGCGGCAACTTGACCTTCACACCGACCGGCGGCTTCATCGGCGTGCCGAAGCTCGTGTACTACACGGTTGACGACAACGCCGCCGTACCCAACACCTCGCTGCGCGCCTCGATCACGCTCGCCGACATCGGCGCGCCGCCGGTGCAGGACGACAACGCGGACTTCACCGGTGTCGCGGTGACCGTCGACGCGCTTGCCAACGACGGGGGTGCCGGCAAGGTACTGGTGCCGGCGACGGTCGCCTTTGTCGGCACGACCAACCCGGACGGCTCGAAGACCGTGGCGGGCGAGGGCACCTGGACCATCAATGCCGCCAACGGCCAGATCACGTTCACGCCCCAGATCGCCGCCGTGGCGACCAACTTCACCGGTACGCCCGCGTCGGTGCAATACACCGTGGAGGACGACCAGGGCAACCCGTCCGCGGCCGCGACGGTTAGCCTCAACGACAAGGCGTTGCCGGTTGGCCTGGACGACGCGGGTAACTTCGACGGCAACCCGGTCGCGAACATCATCGTCATCACCAATGACGGCACCGGCTTCGGCGAGAATGCGCCGCTGAAGACCGACAGTGTGCTGCTCACGACCTCGGGCATCGTCGGCGCAACGCTGTCCCCCGATGGCAAGCAGCTCACGGTGCCGAACGAGGGCGCGTGGACAGTGACCGACACCGGCCCGAATGCCGCCACCCTGACCTTCACACCGATCACGCGATTCAGTGGCACGCCGTCCGTGATCGAGTACACGGTGGATGACGCCGCGGACAACACGTCGCTGCCGACCAGGGTCACATTGAGCGACATCGCCAAGCCGCCCGCGCAAAACGACGTCGACGACTTCGACGGCAACCCCGTCACCGTGGACGTGCTGGCGAACGACGCGATTGCCGGCGAGACGCTGGACCCGGCAAGCGTGCAGATCGTCGGTACCGCCCTGCCGGGCGACGCGCTCCCGGTGGCGGGCGAGGGCACCTGGACGGTCGAGGCCAACGGCAGTCTGACATTCACGCCAGTCCCCGGCTTCGTCGACGTGCCGACGGTCATCAGCTACTCGGTGGCAGACAATGTGACGCCGGCGGCGAATCGCTCGGACGTCGTCACGGTCACGCTCAACGACACCGCGCCACCGGCGGCGACGGATGATCTCGCGGCCAACCAGGACCCGGGCAACGTCACGGTGGACGTGCCGGCCAACGACGCCAACGGCGGACCGCTGGACCTGACCTCGGTGGTGTTCGTCGACCCGCCGCCAAGCGGCGGCGCGGTGAGCAACGGCGGGCGCACGCTGACCATCGTTGGCGAGGGTGTCTGGACCGCCGACACCACCACGGGTGCAATCACCTTCGCGCCCGAGGTCGGATTCACCGACGATCCGTCGGTGGTCACCTACCGCATAGCGGATCCGGTGACGCCGACGGCGAACACCGCAACAGCGACTCTGACCATCGACTACAAGCCGGTGGCGCAGGACGACCCGCAGACGCCGGCGGGTACGCCGGCGACCGTGCTGGTCGACGTGCTCGCCAACGACGACGCCCTCGGCGACGCGCCGGTGGCGAACACGGTGCGCCTGCTCGATGACACGAACACGCAGGTCACGACCTACACGGTGGCGGGCGAGGGCACGTGGACCGTGAACACGGCCAGCGGCGTAATCACCTTCGCCCCGCTGGGCACGCTGAACGCCGACCCCACACCGGTGAACTACGTGGTGCAGGACGCGCAGGGCAACCTGTCGGACCCGGCCGAGGTCAGCATCGACTACGGCAGCACACCGGACCCGACGGCCGACAACGACACTGAAGTGGCGCAACCGCCCGGCGCGGTGACGCTGGACGTGGTCGACGGGGATCTGCCGGCAACGCCTGGTACGGCCATTGACCCGGCCACGGTGCAGATCGTCGGCACGGCCAACCCCGGTGATTCGCTGGCGGTGACGGGCGAGGGCACCTGGTCGGTGAACGCCACCAGCGGCGCCATTACGTTCACGCCGACCGGCGGTTTCACCGATGACCCGACGCCGATCAGCTACACGGTCATGGACGACAGTACGCCGACGGTGCGCACGACCAACGCCGCGGTGGTCAGCATCGATTATGCGCCGGTGGCAAGCAACGACACGGGCGTGTTCGGCGGTAACGCCGTAACGGTGTCGGTGGCGGGCAACGACACGGCCGGCGATGCGGTGGACCCGACGACGGTGCGCCTGGTGGATGGCAGCGGCACGCCGCAGACGACGCTGGCGGTGGTCGGCGAAGGCACCTGGACGGTCGACACCACGCACAGTACGCGCACCTTCAAACCAATAGCCGTCTTAACAGGCACAAAGGTCGACGTCGA
>JBPCWY010000219.1:0-11087 GCA_051009035.1 Gammaproteobacteria bacterium | reverse complement strand
GAAAACCCGCCCGAAATTTTTATCATCGGCGGCGCGCAAATATACGAACAGGCGATGCCAATTGCGGCGCGGATGTATTTAACCGAAATAAACTGCGAAGCGGAAGGGGATGTTTTTTTTCCGCCTTTTTCCAAAACAGAATGGGCGGAAACAAGCCGCAAACGCGGCGGCGCGCCGTTGTTGAACAAAAACAAAACGCCCGAAATTAAATACGACTTCGCGGTTTACGAAAAATCAAAATGATAACGGGCGCGGAAATTGTTAATTATTTTAACAATTCCAGCGCGAGAAGTTCGGCAAGCTGCACCGCGTTTAATGCCGCGCCTTTGCGCACATTATCGCTGACAATCCACAAATCCAAACCCTGCGGATGCGAAATATCTTCGCGGATGCGCCCGACAAAAACTTCGTCCCGTCCCGCCGCATGCTGGGACGGGGTGGGGTAGCCGCCCGGCGCATGCTCGTCTATCACGCAAACGCCCGGCGCTTCGGCGAGGATTTGCCGCGCTTCATTCACGCTTATTTTTTGGCGCGTTTCCGCATGCGCCGCGATGGCGTGGCCGTAAAACACCGGCACGCGCACCGCGGTCGCATTCACCGCAATAGAATCGTCTTCTAAAATTTTTTGCGTCTCCCAGACGATTTTCATTTCTTCGCGGGTGTAGCCGTTTTCTTGAAACGAATCAATGTGCGGAATGCAGTTGAACGCCAGCGGCGCGGGAAAAATATCGGCGCGCGCTTCGCCGCCGGAAAGCAGGGCGGCGGTTTGCCGGGCGAGCTCGTCCACCGCGCGCGCGCCCGCACCGCTTGCCGCTTGGTAGGTTGCGATGTTGATGCGCGCAATTCCCGCCGCATCGTGCAACGGTTTTAACGCGACCAATAATTGCATCGTTGAACAATTGGGATTGGCGATAATATTGCGGTTGCGGTAATCGGCAATGCGCTGCGGGTTGACTTCGGCGACAATTAACGGAATGTCTTTTTCCCGGCGAAAATGCGAAGAGTTGTCTATGACGACGCAACCGGCGGCGGCGGCTTTTGGCGCGTATTCCGCGCTGGTCGCGCCGCCCGCCGAAAACAGCGCGATTTGCGCGCGCGAAAAATCAAACGCCGCGAGTTCTTCCACGGGCAATTCCGCGCCGCGAAACACGACGGTTTTTCCCAGCGAGCGGGCGGAAGCAAGCGGGTATAAATTGCGCGCCGGAAAATTGCGTTCTTCCAAAACGGCGGCCATTTGTTTGCCGACCGCGCCGGTTGCGCCAACGACGGCGACATCAAAAGCGGGGGCGGCGTTCATTTGTCCGCCGCGATGTTTTCCGCCACGCGCTTGCCCATTTCCCGGCAGCCGATGCAATTTTCGCCGGGGCGGGCGATGTCCGCCGTGCGCGCGCCGCTTGCCAAAGTTTTTTGCACGGCGGCGGCGAGAATATCAGCGGCGCGCGGCGCGGCGAGCGAATGGCGCAGCATCATTTCTACGGACAAAATCGCCGCCAGCGGATTCGCCGCATCTTTGCCGGCGAGTGCGGGCGCGGAGCCATGCACCGGTTCGTATAACCCGCGCCCGCTTTCATTCAGCGAAGCGGAAGGCAGCATGCCGATGGAACCGGCAAGCATCGCCGCCGCATCGGACAAAATATCGCCGAATAAATTTCCCGCCGCCAATACATCAAATTGTTTCGGCTCGCGCACAAGCTGCATCGCCGCGTTGTCCACATATAAATGCGACAATTCCACATCGGGATATTCCGTTTCGCCGATGCGGGTAAATACTTCGCGCCACAACATGCCGACTTCCAAAACATTCGCTTTGTCCGCGGAGCAGAGGCGTTTTTGGCGGCGGCGCGCGGCGGTAAAAGCGGCGCGGGCGAGGCGGGCGATTTCGTCTTCCGCATAGCGCATCGTATTCACCGCTTCGCGCGCGCCGTTGGCGGCGGTTTGGACGCCGCGCGGTTCGCCGAAATAAATGCCGCCGGTGAGTTCGCGCACGATGAGAATATCCAAACCCGACACAAGTTCGGGGCGCAAAGAAGACGCGCCCGCCAGCAATTCATAACACACCGCCGGACGCAAATTGGCGAAAACGCCCATGCCCTTGCGCAGGGCGAGCAATCCTTTTTCGGGTTTTTGCGGCGCGGGCAGATTGTCGTATTGCGGCGCGCCGACCGCGCCGAGCAATACCGCATCGGCGTTTTGGGCGGCGGTTAATGCCGCATCGGGCAGGGGCGCGCCCGCGGTTTCAATCGCCGCGCCCCCGATGTCGGCGTAAGAAATATTCGGCGCGGGAATCGCGCCCGCATCGGCGAGCGCGCGCAATGCGTTTTCGGCTTGCGCGATAACTTCCGGACCGATGCCGTCTCCGGGCAGTATTAAAATATTCGCGCTCATGCCGCGCCGCCGTCCAGCCATGGCTCTTTTTCGCGCCGCCATTTTTCGTATTCTTTAATTTTATCGCGCCGCTGCAAAGTCAGCGCGATGTCGTCCAGCCCGTTTAACATTTTTGTTTTGTCCGCGGCGGCGACGGTAAAAACGTAATCTTCGCCGCCTTCCGCCGAGACGGTTTGCGCCGCCAAATCTATTTGCAGGCGCAAATCGCCGCGCGCGCAGAGGGCAAAAAGCGCGTCCATTTCCGCCGCCGCAAGGGAAACAGGCAGCAATCCGTTTTTGACCGCGTTTGTATAAAAAATATCGCCGAAACTCGGCGCGATAACGGCGCGAAATCCGTAATCCGAAAGCGCCCAAACGGCGTGTTCGCGCGAAGAACCGCAGCCGAAATTGTCGCGCGCAAGAAGGATTTGCGCTCCGGCATAGCGCGGCGCATTGAGCGGAAAATCGGGGTTTTGCGGGCGCGCGGCGCAGTCCATGCCAAGCTCGCCGCGGTCCAAATAACGCCACTCGTCAAACAAAAACGGCCCGAAACCAGAGCGCCCGATAGAGCGCAAAAACTGCTTCGGAATAATTTGGTCGGTGTCCACATTCGGGCGGTCAAGCGGCGCGGCAAGCGCGGACAATTGCGTAAAAGCTTGCATAATATTCAAAATTATAGCATAATCGCGTTGCGGCGCGCAGCCGCAACGGAGAATCTAATATGCTGGAAATAGAATGGTGGCATTGGATGGCGCTGGGATTCGGACTGCTGGTTTTAGACATCGTCCTGCTGAACACTTATTATGTAATTTGGTTCGGTTTCGGCGCTTTTAGCGCGGCCGCGGCGCTTGCCGTATTTCCGTCCATGCCGCCGTGGATGCAGCTTATGCTGTTTTCGCTGGCGTCTGCGGCGTTGCTCCTGCTGTGGAAAAAGCTGGGATTGCGCCCGCAAGCGGCAATGCGCCGCGCGCGCCGCGAGTTGCCCGGGCAAGCCGGAATTATCGTCAATTATAACGAGCGCGAAAAACGCGGCACGCTGCGCCTGCAAAAACCGGTAGGCGGAAAAGATGTGTGGGAATTTACCGCCGGGCAGGCGCGCCCCGGCGAGCGGGCGGTGGTGGATTATATTGACGACAGCGGAACTGTTGTTCTTGCCGCGCCGCCGCGGGAACAAAATTAATTTTTTTTAATACGGAGAAAACACTATGGAACATGCCGCTTTAATTGCCGTTAGCATTGGTTTTTTTGTACTGCTGGCGGTTACCGTCGCCAATGGAATCCGCACCGTGCCGCAAGGCGAAGAATGGGTGGCGGAGCGTTTTGGACGCTATCTTCGGACGCTGCCTTCCGGGCTGTCCGTAATCATTCCGTTTTTTGACCGCATCGCCTACAAGGTCGTAACCAAAGACATTGTTTTGGATGTGGAGCGGCAGGAAGTTATTACTTCGGACAATGCGGTGATTAGCACGAATGCGGTGGCGTTTATTAAAATTTCCGACCCGGTATCGTGCGTTTACGGCGTGGTGGATTACCGCCTCGCCGTGCGCAATTTAGTGCAAACCGCGCTGCGCAGTATTATCGGCGAAATGACTTTGGACGACGCGCTGTCCTCGCGCGAAAAAATCAAAGCGCGGTTGCGCGGCATGGTCGCCAACGACATGGAAAGCTGGGGTATAACTTTAAAAACGGTGGAGATTCAAGACATTCAACCTTCCGCATCCATGCAGGCGTCCATGGAACAGCAGGCGGCGGCGGAACGCGACCGTAAGGCGATGATTACGCGCTCCGAAGGCGCGAAACAATCCGCCATACTGGAAGCGGAAGGGCGCTTGGAATCGGCCAAACGCGACGCCGAAGCCGAAGTTGCGCTGGCGGAAGCGTCCAAAAAAGCGATTTTGCTTGTGCGCGAAACTACCGGTGACGAATTGCTGCCCCTGACTTACCTGCTCGGCCAGCGTTATGTAGACGCGATTAAAACCATCGCCCAATCCGAAAACGGAAAATTTGTTTTATTGCCCGCCGATTTGCAGCAGGCGGTGCGCGGCATTTTGTCCGCCAAACAATAAAATATTTTTCGCCCGCCCGCATGCTTTATTAAGGCGCGCGCGTTTTACCGCCGCGTTATTCGTCTTTAAATTCAATGCCGTAGGGGGCGGACGGGACGGGCGGGGCGCGTCCTATAATTTTCTTCAGCATTCTGCGTTCAAAATCAATGTCCTGCAACACGCGGACGGATGAAATCGTATACCCTTCCCAATCGCGCACGGGGAGGGGCGTTTTGGTTTTCCATAACGAAAGCGCGCCGAATTGCCCGGCGTTTTCGTATTCCGGTTGCGGATGCCGCCGCCCGATTTTGTCCCAATACACGAGCGCGTTTTGCGTTAAATCATGCACAAAAACCGGCGGGGGAAAATAGCCCCGGCTGGTCGCGACATTCGGCACATACCGCCCGGCGCGGTCTTTGGACGATATGATTCTGCCGCCGTTCGGCGCGGCGGCGGCGGTAATGATGTGGCTTGCATGCGCCGGGGCGTCTTCGCCTTCTACGAGCGCCGTCCAAGCGGATGAATCGTAAAACGGAATATTTTTCCCGAGATAATAATATCCGCCGGTGTTGAAATAAGGGCGGGTAAAATCGGCGACGCCGCGCGCCGATTCGTCTTTGGCGAGCAGGCGGTATATTTCAAACGCCGGGTCTTGGTTAAAAAGAAAATTTGTTTGCCCGCTTTCAAGCGAAAATCCGCGGTATATCCGTTCTTGAAACGGGATCTGATTAAAAATACCCGCCAGCGAAACCAGCGCCGCGGCGGAAAGCAATGCGCCGCCCAAACGCCGCGCAAAAACGCCGCCGCCGCCCGCGCGGACGGCGGTAAAATCCGCAAACAACAACAGCCACAGCGGAATCAGCGCGAAAATAAAACGGTATTCGCGGTGGTTTTGCAGCATGTGCGGGAGCAGAATTAACAGCAACAACGCAAATACAAAACCGCGGCGGCGGAAATTTTCAAAGACGCCGAACAACGCCGCCAAAATTAATCCGCCGCCGGCAAGCAACAGCCAGACGGGCATGTGTAAAATGGAAGATTCGCCCGCGCGCGCCGCGCCGACAATTAAATTCATGCGAAGATTGACATAATAAGAATGAAAAATCGCGGCGTCCAATCCCCAAGTTAACGCTTCCAATACGCCGATTGCAAACACGCCGAAAGCGAAACCGAAACACAGCGGCAGGCGGGCGGTTTTTTCGGCGCGGAAAAACGCCGCGAGCAAAATCAACCCGACCGGCGGGGCGTATTGCAGGCGCACCGCAACCGCCAACGCGCCGAGCAATCCGGCAAGAAACCAGCGGCGGCGCGAAGAATCGCGGGCAAACGGCGCCACTGCGGCAAGCAGGCAGATTAGCAAAGCGGTAGCGGACAATTCGGTAAATGGTTTGTGCGCAAACGCCGCCAATTCATACCAAAACGCGCCCAGCACAAGCGCGCAACGCGCCGTTTTTTCGCCCCAATGGCGGCGGCTAAATACATACATTCCCCACGGAATCGCGAGCGAAATTAAACAAAATAAAAGCTTGACGGCGGGGATGTAATATTGCGGCGCGCCCAGCCCGATTATTTTGCAAAGCCACAAAACGCCGGCGACGATTCCGGGTATGAGCCACGAACGCGCGCCGTAAAAATATTCCCAATATAAAATACCGGAGCCGAAAACCAAGCGGCGCGCCGGTTCCAAATACTGCATAATTTCGTCCGGATGCAGGACAAAATCGCCCGACAACGCGACAATGGCGCGCGCGATAAACGCCGCCAGCAAAAACGCGGGCAGGAATTTCCACGGGTGCTCCTCCGTTTCTTGCGGATGCAAAAACGGCGCGCGTTTGGGTTTAATTTTCGGCATCGGAAAGAGTCAAAACTTCAACGCCGTCCGCCGCTACGCGGACGGTATGCTCCCACTGCGCCGACAAACTGCGGTCGCGGGTGACCGCCGTCCAGCCGTCCCCGAGGACTTTGACCGCGTGTTTGCCCGCGTTAATCATCGGCTCAATCGTAAATGTCATGTTTTCGCGCAATAACGGGCCGGGGGATTTTTGGGCGTAGTGCATGACTTGCGGCGGCTCGTGAAATTTCGCGCCCAACCCATGCCCGCAAAAATCGCGCACGACGCTGTATCCGCAAGATTCGGCGTGCGATTGAATCGCCGCGCCGACGCCGTTAAGCTCCGCGCCGGGGCGGACGGCGCGAATGCCGCGCCATAAACATTCCAACGCCGTTTCGCACAGCCGCCGCGCCAAAACGGACGGTTCGCCCGCGTAAAACATGCGCCCGGTATCGCCGTGCCATCCGTCTTTTAGCACGGCGACATCAATATTAAGAATGTCGCCTTTTTTGAGAACGCGCGAAAAATCCGGAATGCCGTGGCATACTTGGTGGTTGACCGAAGTGCAGATGGATTTGGGGTAGGGCGCGTGTCCGGGCGGGGCGTAATTTAACGGCGCGGCGGTTGCGCCGTGCGCGGTAATATATTCGCCGCACAGCCGGTCCAATTCGCCGGTATTTGCGCCGGGTTTGACAAACGGCGCGACATAGTCCAGCACCTGCGCCGCAAATTTACCGGCGCGGCGCATGCCTTCTATTTCTTCGGGAGTTTTAACCGGGATGTTTTTCATCGCATGTCGGAAAAATCGGCGGCGTTCATGTTTTGCTGACGCGGTAAATTGCGTGGGCGAAATCGTCGCTGACGAGCATGTCGCCGTCCGCCAAAAAAACGATGTCCGCCGGACGCCCCAAAACGCCCCCGTCTTCGCGCAGCCATCCTTCGGCAAACGGCGCGTAATCCGAAACGCCGCCGTTGGCGTCCACCGCCGCGCGGTAGACGGCGTAGCCGGTTTTTTCGCTGCGATTCCAAGAGCCGTGCAGGGCGATGTAAACATATTTCCCTTCCGCGTCAAACGCCATGCCCAAATTGGCGGCGTGCGCGCCAGTCAATAACGCCGGAGATTCGTAATCGGCGCATGATTTTCCCGCGCCAAATTCCGGGTCGGGCAAATCGCCCTGGTGGCAATAGGGATAGCCGAAATGCATGTCCGGACGCGGGGCATGGTTGAGTTCGTCGCTCGGCAAATCGTCCCCCAGCCAGTCGCGTCCGTTGTCGGTAAACCACAATTCGCCGCTTTGCGGGTGAAAATCAAACCCCACGGCATTGCGGATGCCGCGGGCGAATACTTCGCCGCCGCTTCCGTCCGGCGCATAGCGGCGGATTACGCCGGTAAAATCGGGGAGAGGCGGGAGGCAAATATCGCACGGGACGCCCAGCGCAACATACAGCATGCCGTCCGGCGCGGTTTTGATGTGGCGCGCGCCGTGGTGCGGGCTTTCGTAAAAACCGGAGACCAGCAATTTGGGCGCGATTGCCTCGCCACCGTTCAATTTTTCCACGATATTTTCGGCGAAATAAACGCCGTCCACAGCACCGATATACAAGCCGCCGCGGGCAAACGCAACGCCGTGCGGCGTTTTCATGCCTTCCGCGATAATCCGCGCTTCGTCCGCTTTTCCGTCTTGGTCGGCGTCTTTGAGCGCGTAAACTTTCCCCGCGCGGCTGCCGGAAAAAACCCAGCCGTCCGCGCCTTCCGCAAGCTGGCGGGGCGACTTGACGCCCAAACCCGGCGGCGCGAAGAAATCAATCCGGTAGCCGTCCGGCACTTTTAGCATCGCCAAGAGCGCCGCATCGTCCGGCGCAATGCGGGCAAACGCGGGGAGATTAACCTGCCGGCACGCATTAAACAGCGCGGCGGCGGATAATAATAGCGCAAAAACAATAAAATACATTTTTTTGCGGATAATCAATTTAATCATATAAAAATCAATAAAAAGGTGCGCCAAAAGTCGGCGGCGTAATTTTACAATGCATTCGCATAGAAAAGAAACCGGCGGCAAAAATAACCCCGAAAACTAACGCCCGCTTTGGAAAAAAATTGCCGTTTTTTCGCCGGACGGAAAATATTGAAAAATAAAAACCGCGGAAAGGGCGGGAAAAAGCGGGCGGGGGAATTTGGGTTTTTTTCACTTTTGCCGGAATACGCCGTCGCAACGGAAAACGGGAGAAAAGGCGGGCGGGGATGGAATCGGTTGTATCCAAAATTGCGGGCGGAAATTCAAGTCCAACTCCGAAGCCGAATCCAAATCCAAAAAATCCCAAACTGCGCAGGCGGCGGTAAAATTGCGAAAACGGGCGGGGGAGTTTAGATTTTCCACTTTTTTCGGAATCCCCGTTGCAACGGAAAACGGGGGCGAAAAATATTGAAAAATCTTTGTGGTAAAATCCGTTTGTGCTTAAATTTATGATTGTCGGCGGAGGCGGAAGGGAAAGCGCGTTTGCGCTTAATCTTGCGCAAAATTCGGTAGTGTGCGCCGTGATGGACCACCCAAACCCGACAATTATCAACTGCGCCAAACGGACGGGCGGGGAATATCTTGTCGCCCCCAGCAGCGACCCCGAAACCCTTTTGGATTTCGCCCGCAAAACGCGCCCCGATTATGTTTTCGTCAACGCGGACGCGCCTTTGGCAAACGGCGCGGTAGATGCGCTGTTGGAAAATAATTTTAAAACCATCGGCGGGACAAAAGAAGCAAGCCGGATAGAATGGGATAAAATATATTCCATTGAACTTGTCGGCAAAACCTGCCCCGAATTTACCCCGTTTTACCGGGTCGCGCGCCGCCCCGAAGAATTGGACGGCATCCTCGCGGAGTTTGGCGAACGGCGCATGGGCGTTGCGGTCAAACCGCAGGGGCTGACCGGCGGAAAGGGCGTAAAAGTCATGCCGCAGCACTTGGCGTCCTACGCGGAATGCCGCGATTACGCCGCAAAATTGCTCCGCGCCAATCCCGGCGAAAGCGTGCTGTTGGCGGAAAAATTGGAAGGCGCGGAATTTACCGTAATGGGATTTACGGACGGGGAGCATTTAGCGCCCGCCCCGGCGACTTACGATTATCCGTTTCGCTACGACGGCGACACGGGCCCCGGCACCGGCGGCATGGGCTGTTTTACCGCCCCCGAAAAAAAATTGCCATTTATGGACGAACAAGATTGGCGCGACTGCATCGCCGTAATGCAACGGGTTGTGGACGAAATGAAAGCGCGGGGGCATCGTTTTAGCGGCGTATTAAACGGCGGTTTTTTTAAAACCGCGCAAGGAATCCGCTTTATGGAATTTAACGGGCGCTTTGGCGACCCGGAAGCGTTGAATATTTTGATGGTTTTGGAGCGCCCGCTTTCCGAATTGCTCGCGTCCATTTGGAACAAAACGCTGCGCGAAGACAATGTCCGCTTTACCGGCAAAGCAAGCGTGGTGAAATATCTGACAAGCCCGGAATACCCGTTGTCGGGCGGAAAATCCGCGCCGTTCGCCGTCGCCGAAGAAGCGGTGCGGGCGCTCGGCATCAATATATTTTGCGCTTCCTGCGCGCAAAACGGCGGCGAATACGAAACATTAAACAAACCAAGCCGCGTCATCGCCTTGGGATGCGTTGCGGACAAAATTGAAACCGCCGCCGCCCAAATTGACCGCGCCATTGAAAACCACATAACCGGCGGTTTAGAATACCGCAAAGACATCGGCGCAAAACACTATCTGGAATCATTAATAACCCGCTTCGGAAACAAAACAAACAACAATCCCGCCCGTTAACCGGCAAACAGATTCCGCCAACCGGCGCGAAAAATCCCGCAAAAAATCCGCGAAAATACCCGCGGCAAATTTCCAAAAACCAACCCGTCCGGGCAGGGCAAAACCCGCCGCATGCCAGCATATATCCGGCTTACAGGCAAAATATATTTATGTCAACCCCCATTACAGATGTCGCATGGTTAAACTCATTAGAAATGTCCACATCCAGCACCGGAAAAAACGCGGCTAACCCGGCATTTGTTACGCTTTTTCCTGGCGGGTGCGGGAGGCGGCCAGGCTGAGCGCGTATTTAGGGCATCTGGTGTTGCGGTTGCCCAGTATCCGGTGAACGGAGTCCAAATCCGCGCCTTGCGCAATCAAATGCATCGCAAAAGAATGGCGCAATGTCCGCGGCGACAACGAATCTAAACCCGCTTTTGCCGTGATTTTCTTGGTAATAAGCCATATCATCTGCCGTGTCATCGCGCGCCCGCGGTTGCTTAAAAATAGCGACCGTCGTCGCCCAAACGGGTCAATTGCGGGCGCGAAGACGATAAATATAACCCGCAGCGCCGCGTTGTTTTAGCGCCAAAACACACTTCCCGCGCGCGGTGGCGTTTCGCCGCCAATATCCGCACTACGCCGTTGTCGTCCTCCAAATGCAACTCGTCAAGCCGCAACTGCGCCGCTTCCTGTGCTAATAATCCGCAGGAATACATCATGTCCAGCAACAATACATTGCGCACTCCCTTCGCATGGTGCCGGTCGTCTTCCGCCGCCGCCATCAACGCCTCTATATCTCCCGTATCTGCCGCTATTGGCAGTTTTTGCAGTAAGTGCGGAGGAGTAATGCCGGTTGCCGGATTGTCCGTAATCGCGCCGGTTGCCGCTAAATAACCGTAAAAACGGCGTAAAGACGACCAAACCCGGTTAGCCGTTGACGGAGTAGCGATGGCGTCTAAATGCGCCTGCAATAGCGCCTCGTCCGCTTTTGGTAAAGCCGACCGGTGATGCCGTAAAAACGCCGATAACGCCCGCAAATCTCTCAAATACG
>JBPCWY010000218.1:0-3768 GCA_051009035.1 Gammaproteobacteria bacterium | reverse complement strand
TTCCAGGACCTACTGGATCAACTGGTTCTACAGGACCAACTGGACCTAGAGGTTTAACAGGTAATACTGGATCTGCTGGTGTAGCTGGACCTACGGGACCTACTGGACAGCAAGGTGAAAGAGGATTAAAAGGTTCCCAAGGTGATAAAGGTGATACTGGAAATGTAGGACCTACGGGAGCTACTGGTTTAACTGGACCTACAGGACCAATTGGTACCAAAGGAGATAAAGGTGATACTGGAAATGATGGTCAATCTATTACAGGACCTGCAGGACCTAGAGGCCTAATTGGAGAAACAGGTAATACTGGAGCTATTGGACCTAGAGGATTAATTGGACCAAAGGGTGATACCGGTAATACTGGAGCAAGAGGTTTAAAAGGAGATAAAGGTGATACTGGACCTAGAGGTAACACTGGACCTGCTGGTATAGCTGGACCAACTGGACCACAAGGTAACATCGGACCCTCAGGACCAACTGGTAGTACTGGAGATACAGGTTTAACTGGTAATACTGGACCAAAAGGTTTAAAAGGAGATAAAGGTGATATAGGACTAATTGGACCCAGGGGTCAAATTGGACCACAAGGTAATACTGGGCCACAGGGTATTCAAGGAGAAAGAGGAGTTGGTGAACAAGGTGAACAAGGATTAATTGGAATTGGTGTATACGCACAAAGTAGAGTTTCTGGCGATGGTGATTTTGATTATAATTCAGGATTTAGCGCAGTTAGAATTGTTAACCAAGATGGTAGTGAATACTATGAATATTCTTTAGCTGATCCGCTTCCTGATACTAATTATTCTGTATTAGTTACGGATTTAAGTACTGATATTGATGCTTCTAGAGAAATGGTAGTTGACGATATTAGACCGCACGCTTTTAGAGTTTATTACACTGATGAAGCCATGATAGGTGAAAGATCTACACATAGTGTAGTTGTAATAACCGAAAGAGGTGGATTAGGTGGTATTACTTCTTCTTTTGAGACTTGGAGAACTATACCTGGTAATGAGCGAGGAACTACTGATGAATTTATAGAGTACTTAGCATCGGGTGGAAATTCTGGACTGACAGTTGTAGCCAACCCTGAAATGACAGGATCTGAGACTTTGTTGAGATTAGAAGTTGATGGCGTTATTTATAATGTACCTGCTGGTGGTGGCGGCTCAGGCGGTGGTACCGCAGTTATAGCTAATCCTAATGAACCTGGACATGAAAATAATGGTCAATTAGATACTATTATGATAGACCATAATAATTTTGATATTAATGATGCGCAAGCTAGAGCTGATATCGAAATTAATACTGCGAATATAACTGCTAATACTACAAATATTAATACGAATACAACAGATATAGCAACCAATGCTAATAATATAAGTGCTAATACAGATAGCGTAAATACGAATACAGCTAACATTGCACGATTAAATGAAAGATCTGTTACTAAATGGGATAGTGAATTAACTTATGTTACAGGACAATTAGTATATAATGAAAATGCTCATTATGTTGCTTTAATAGATGTACCCACAGGTTTAGATGCGCCTCATGATAATCCAATGACTACAGGAGATGATCCTGAAGCTTATTGGCAATTGAGTACTGATATTATTGGTAATGTTACTATAGCTTCAGATGAGACTGCTACTAGATTAAATAGTATTGAAATAAATGGTACTAAATATGTTAATGGTCACACACAAGTTGAAGTTAGATCTAATAGAGATGGCACTGGTAACTTTCCAAGAAGATTTAGTATAACTAATTCTAATCCAGATGGAACTCAAACTACTTCAGAAGTAAACTTAGCTAACCAAGTTGAAGCTAATCCTACTGGTAGTTTTGGTACAACTGAATTAAGTGCATTAAGAGTTGATGGAGTTAATTATAGAATTAATGGTTCTGGTGGATCAGTTTCTGGAGAGCATGTAACTGTATCTATTAATCATAACTCATTTTTAGAAGGAGCTGCTCAGCAAACTGTTACTGTTACAGCTAATGTTAATTCTCCATATAGAATTACTGCAATTAATAATATTGTATTTAATGGTTCAATGAGACAATTAACTACTACTACAAGTGATGATGGTATATCATTTAGTTTAAATAATGGATGGTGGAATACGAGTGAACCAAGAACTTATACTGCGACATTTAATATTCAATCAACTTTAAATGGTGAGGCTCAAGATGATATTGCAGCTATGGCTTCGTTTACTATTCATCCAATTTATTATTGGTTAGCTTCTGCTACTGCACCAACTAATGCTGCAAGTTTTGGCACTAATCATGCTGCTTATACTGGTAATGTAACTGTTAATTATCCTATCTTAGAAGATGGTATGGCTTATGTTGCATTAAGAACTAGTGGAACTTATCAATATCATATTGGTAACTTCTTTGCTAATGCGCCAGCTTCTGTTGGTACATTTGGTGGTGATAATGGTGATGATTTTACAATTCATAGGTTTAGTACTGACGATTACGATGGGACTAACCCGCAAACAATAAGGATTACATAATGGCTTACTTAAGTGATAATCAAAATGCGAGAACTTCTTTAAATGGTTTAAAGCAAGGTTCGCAGGGTAATGCAGCTGCAGTTGAAAATAAAGCTTTAACTGCCTGGAATGTTAGAACCTTTTATGAAAGAGGTGATATTGTATATTTGAATAATGCAGGTAATAACAACTTAACTGTTTGGATATGTACTATCGCAGATCCTAGAACATTATCTATTAATGGGCCAGCACAAGAGCCTTCAGATACTGCTACTAACTGGACTAGAATATTACATGAAGATAGTAATGATATAACTACTTTATCTGGATCTAATGAAACAGATAATAGTACATTATATAAAGTTATTGAGTATACTCATAACGGAGCAACCACTAAATTTAGGTTACCTAATCAAGTAGTTCCTACTCATACTAATAATGAATTAACTGCTTTAGAAATTGAAGGTACTTCTTATACAATTACACATACGGTTGATACTGATACTAAAACTGTTATTGCTACTGGTGATAGATCTGGTGACGTATTTCCTAGTGCATTAACAGTAACAACTGAAGATGTTGATGGTAACCAAGTTGGTGATATTGAAACTATTAACCTACCAAATCAAGTTACTCCAGTTGGAACTACTGAAGCATTAACTGGATTAGTAATTGATGGAACAACTTATACAATTGAGCAACCTGATGTACCGGTTAATCATAGTAATACAATATCTGAATGGAATAGTGCTATTGAATATACGAGTAACCATATTGTTTACACAAATATTCCGGTAGCTAATACTAACCCAATTCAATATAGAACTCTAATATTTAGAGCTAATGCAACTAATACAAATATACCACCAGTAATTGTAAATGGTGAAGCTGTAGTATTCAATACTGGTATGTGGACTGAAATATTAGTAGACACAATAACTGATGTTGTTGCTGTTGATCATCTTAATAACCCAGTGTCTGGTGAGACTGTTGTTGGGGATGCTTTATTAGTTACTGAACATGTAGAGCATCAACCTGCTGTTATTAATAAAATTAAATTGCCTAACCAGGTTACTGCAACTGATTTATCTGCCCGTACTTCTGATGGCGTACCCATTAGAGCTTTAGGCGCACTAACTATTAATGGAACAACTTATCAAGTTGGTCAATACTTCGCTGGTTTAACACAATTAGGCCAAGAGACTGCACATAGAAGAGCAGCTGAAGCGACTATTAATAATAGATTAGATCATGATGTTGT